>JBMLMS010000270.1:0-19839 GCA_049243925.1 Pirellulales bacterium | reverse complement strand
AGTTTCGGCGGAGACGGTCGGTGGGCACGCGCAGACGCAGGGAGTCGTTGAGGACGAAAGAGCGCTAGGGCCGGAGGCCCGGGTCAGCACCAGCCGACGGAGGTCGGCCAAGGAACGGACGGCAGGATGCCGTGCCGTTCCGTGAAGCATCCCTCGAGCATGCCTCCCTTGGCTCCGAGTACGGGTTTTTTGTCACCTGCCCGTACCGTCCGGCGAGACGGTACGGGGTAACCCCGAGCCGGCGCACCGCAGAGACGCTCGCGTGAGGCAACCGTCGATCGACGGCCATTCCATTCACGCGCCCGGGCCGGCGGCGAGGGCGGCTTCGACGATGTCGTAGCGGGCCTTGTCGGCAGCCGAGAGCTGCTCGGGCACGAGGCCCAGTTTCTTCGCGCGGTCGAGTGATTGGCGGGCCGGCGCGAGCTGCTTGTTGGCCACCTGGGCTGCGGCGAGATGGAGCAGTTTCACAGGCGAGGGATCGAGCGTGGCTTCCTCGAGATCGGCCAGGGCCGGCTGCGGCTCACCGGCCGCCAGGCGGATGACGCCGCGCGTGTCGAGCAGGTCGGGGTGCGGGCCGAGTTCGAGCACGGCCTTGTCGATGAGCTGCTTGGCTTCCGCGATTGTTTCCGGGCGGGCGAGATGGAAGGCGAGGTTGTTGGCCACGATCGCCATCTGCGCACCGCTGAGATCCTTGCGGTCGAGGATCGTGCGATAGGCCTTCTCCACGTCGGCGGTGCGGCCCTCGAGGTCATAGAGCTCCGCCTGCAAGAGTTCGATCACCACGGAGTCGGGATCTTCGCGCCGGGCTCTGGAAAACCATTGTTGGAGGCGGGCCGTCGCTGCCGCATCGGGTGTGCCGCCTTGGCTGCGCACCACGGCCAGCGCCGACTGCAGCACGCGGGCCAGAGGCACGCGATTCCAGGCCGCCTCGAGCAGATCGAGCGCCTCATCGACCCGGCGTTGGCGGCCGAGAAACTCCGCCCGCACGAGCGGGCCGTCCACGACCCGCTGCGCGTAGTCGGTGAGCACCTTGTCGGCCGCCTTGGGAAAGCCCAGGTCCTCCATCAGTTTGGCCACAGAACGTAGCTGGCCCATCTGCTCGAGCGGCACGTCGCCGGCAGGCATGAGCTTCCGCGCCGCAGCTACGGCCGTGGGGCGATCGTTTTCCGCGATCGCGAGCTTGGCTTCGAGGGCGAGCGTGGCCGGCGCCTCGGGCAGCGCCGCCCGTAGCTTGCCGAGCCACGTCTTGGCCGACGAGAGTTCTCCATGCTCGATCAGCTGCTCCACGAGCAGCCCGATCAACGCCGGCGGCGCGTTCGGGGATGCCACCAGCGAAATCATGTCGTCGCGACACTCCGCCCAGCGGCCTGCCCGTTCACGGAGTTGGGCGAGCTGGAGCCGCTGGCTCGACGAGAGAGGCTGCGTCCGAGCGAGCGATTCGAGCAGTGTAATCGCCTGCCGCCAGCTCGCCGGCTCCGGACGTCCGGCGAGGAGCGTCACTTGAAGGGCGATATCGTCCGGGCTGAGCTTGCCGTCGGAGCCCTTGTTGTCATCAAGGATCGCGAGCGCCTGCTCCAGCGCCTTGTAGCCGCCCGCCTCGGCCGTGAGCTGTGCGAGCGTGCGGCGGCCCCAGATTTTCGTCGACGTAGCGCCGGGTGAGTCGTCTTTCGAGGCGATGATGTCACGCAGCACGTCACGGGCGGGGTTGAGGCGGCCGCGGCGCACCAGGAACGAGGCCAAGCCGCGGGCGGCCGTCAAATCGCCGGGGGCTGCCGCGATGGCGTCGCGATAACTCCGCTCGGCGTCGTCGAGCCTGCCGAGCGTTTCGTAGCCCTGGGCTGCGACCAGTTGGCGATTCGGCTCCGCGAGCGTCTCGACCGCACGTTCGAGTGTTTTTTCCGCGAGCTTCCGCTTTCCGCTCGCAAACTGGTGATTGAACAAGGCCATCCAGGTTTCGGCGAGATCAGGTCCCTTTTCGACCGCCCGCTCGAGCGCGGCCTCGGCCCGGTCGGCCTTGCCCGAGCGGCTCAGCAACTGTCCGAGCCAGAGCAGTTCGCCGGCATTTTTCGAATCGGCCGACACGCTCGCCTCGGCCAGCGCGACGGCTTCGTCGATGTTGCCGGAGCGAAGCTCCATTTCCGCCGTGATCCGCTCGAAGCCGCCGAGGCCCTCAGGGCCCAGCCGGCTGATGGCCTGCTCCGCCTCATCGAAGCGATTCGATGCGTAGAGCAGGCCGACGAGCTGGCGGATGATCGCGGGATTCGGCGGCCCCATGCGGCTGGCACGTTGCAGGGAGTCGATGGCGGCGGGCAGATCACCACGCAGGCCCGCGATGTCGGCGAACAATTGCTGCACCTGCGCCCAGCCGGGGCGGTCGTTCTCCGCCTCGATCAGCAGGTTGCGGGCTTCGTCGATCGCGAGCCGGTCGTCCGCGCTGAGTTCGAGCACGGTCTGATCCCGGGCCAGCTTCTTCTTCTGCGCTTCGCGCACGCCCTGGATCAGCGTGCCAGCTTTGGCGACACGGGCCTGGGGGCTCGTCGGCCCGGAGGCTTTCGCGATCTCGGCGGCGAAGCTCTTCATGGCGGCGAGGTCGCTCCGCTCGCGTGCCAGTTCGAACAGCGTCCAACGCAGCCGTGGATCTTCGGGAGATTTTTCGAGGGCCTGCTTCCAGAGCCGCTCGGCCGCGTCGGGCTGGCCCAGGCTCAGCCGCACGGAGGCGAGCGCCGAGAAAATCCGCCCGGCCTGGTCCGACGGCAGAGATGCGGCCCGGCCCTCGATGGCATCGAGCTGCTTGCCTGCCTCGTCGGCCGGCTCGCGGGAGGCGAGTTGGGCCTCGATCAGCAGCAGGCTCGCCGCATCGGCGATCTCCTCGGGCGCACGGGCCAGCGCCGCCCGGGCCTTGTCGAGGTCGTTGTCTCTCAGGGCGAGCGTGGTGAGGGCCGCCACGAGCTGCGGATCCTGCCGATTGGCCTCCGCCGCGGCCGCCAGCAATTGCTCCGCCGCCTCCGTCTCACCCTTGCGCACGAGCACGTCGGCGCGGAGCATGGCAATCTGGGCATCGGAGATGTCGGCCGACTCCTGGAGCGTGTCGAGAAGCTCGTCGATCCTCGACCAGTCGCGGTCGGCCGAGGGCCGCTTCATCTGGGCGGCGACCCGCAGTTGAAGGAGAGGGTTCCAGACCTGGGGAATCGAAGCGATTCGCTCGCGAGGAATGGCCGTGGCCACGATCTCGAATTCCTGGAGCGCCTCGTCGGGCTTGCCGGCTGCGATCAGTGCCGACGCGGCGCCGACACGAGCTGCCAGCGACGTGGGGTCGTCGCTGAGCACGCGTCGATTCGCCTCCAGTTGCTCGTCGAACTCGCCGAGTTGTTCATGGCACTGCCCGAGGTAGAGGTCGACCTGTCTCGTGAGTTCCGTCGAGCCGGCCACGAGCGGCCGCACACGATCGAGCTTCTGCCGGGCCTGAAGCCAGCGCTGTTCGGCGATCAGGATGCGGGCTTCGAGCAGCCCTACGGCAGGGCTCGTGGGGCCGAGTTGCTCCTTGATCCGGCCGATCGTCTGTTCCACGCGCGGGAGCTGGTTGGTCTGCATGAGCGCATCGGCGAGCATCAGGAGGAGCGAGGTGTTTCGCGGCATGGCATCGAGCCCGTCGTCGAGCACCTTGACGGCCTCGTCGGGCCGCTGGCGTTGCAGGGCGAGCACGGCGGCGGCCCGCACCATCCGATCGTCGCCGGTGGACGTCTTGCCGCCTTGATCGACCAGCTTTTGTGCGGTGGCAAAATCCTTTTCGGCCAAGGCGATCTCGAAGCCGGCGAGGAGCGTCTCGACGTTGTCCGGGTCGAGCCGGCTGGCCTCTGCGACGTCTTGCTTGGCAGCGGCGAGATTGCCGCGCTGCCGGTGCCAGCGGGCGAGGGCCAGCCAGGCCTTCGCATCGCCGGCGTTGGACTTCACCAGTTCTGCGAGCACCTTGTCGGCCGTGCCTGGATCCTCGAACTTTTCCTGCAGGATCGCCGCCAGGAGGATGAACGCATCGGTGCTGTCCGCGGCCGGCTGGCGGTCGGGGTCAAACTCTTTCGTCTGCAAGTCGAAGCCGATGAGCTCGCTGGCGAGCGTGGCGGCCTCCTCGAAATCACCGGTTCCGGCCCATGACCGCGCGAGAAGCAGGTCGAGTTGCGTCCGGTCGAGCGGCTTCGTCGCGGCGGGGTCGCGATCGTCGGCCTCGTCTGTGGGCGCCTCGGCGCCAGCCTGCGCAGGCTCTGGCCCCGGCGGCTTCGACCGCAGCAACTGCAGATGCTCCCGGGCATCAACGAACCGGCCGATCCGCATTTGGAAAGTCGCCAGCCGCTGACGCAGGGCATCGTCATCCGGATTGCGTCGCACCGCGGTCTCGAGCACTCCGTAGGCGCGGGCCACGTCGTTGCGGGTGGCCCCCGGTGCCTCGGCACGGTCGAGGACGAGTCCGGCGAACTCCGCATACGCCGCCTTGTCATCCGGCCGGTAGGCGACATAGCGACCAAAGAGGTTCAGCGCCTCCCCGTTCTTGCCCTCGGAAAGTTTCGCCCGGGCGAGCTTGACCAGACTGCCGGCATTCCGGGCGACCTGAAAGCGGTGCAGAAAAAAGACGCCGACGACGCCGCCGACCACGACGGTGAAGAGGATCAACACGAACCGCAGATTGACCTTTTTCATCGATGTTTCCCTGCCGGTAACGACCTGTGTGCAATGGTACCCGAAAGCCCTCACCCCGCGCCGTGCGGCCCTGGCAGCGGTAGCCGTGGCAGGCTGCGGAGCCTGGGGGGCAGGGGCCGCCACAGAACCTCGGCACCGGAAAAATCCACCGAAGATATCCCCCCTGCCCTGTCGATACCTCTCCCCGACGGATAATCCGATTGCGCTGAGTTTGACGGTTTGACACTTCGTGACGCCCAGTCGCCCATGACGCAACCATACACTCACCGGCCGTGGTCCTCGGCGTCCCTGTTCGGGGTGGTCGTGTGTACGGTCGCCGGCTGGGCCTTCGGGTCGGCGGGCTTGGCACCCGCGAGCGAAGTGATTTCGGCGATTCCGGGCGCGGCCCAGCCGCCGGTCACCGCCATGGTGATCGATACGATCGAGGCTGGCACGCGTGGCCCGGGCCCGGCGGCCCATCAGCGGCGGCACGAGCGGTGCGTGGGCGGTCGGTGCACCGTCGACAACTGCGGTCATGCCGGCTGCCGGCACGGAGATTGCGGCGTTCCAGGCTGTCCGGCCCATTGCCCGGTGCGTCCGGCGAGTTTTGGATTTTATGGAACCCAGTGGCGCACGTGGCCCGGGCAGGGGGTCGCGCAGGCAACGCATGTCGAACCCGCCGCGCCGGTCATGCCTCCGAAATCCGAGGTGCCGACCGCCGACGAAGAGTCGCCGGTGCCAGGGTTCGAATTGCCGGCACCCGAGCCGGAAGGTGCGGCGGCCGAATCAGGCGATTCGACATCTCTCGATCCCATCGTTCCGGACGCCGTGCCGCCTCGCCCGCAGCCGGAAGAGCCTGCTCCGCTGCCGCAGCCACTCGAGCGGCCCCGCATCGAGAAGCCGGCCGTGCCGGCAGAAGACAACCTCTTCGATGAGGCAAAGCTCCGCCGCCGCAGCCAAGAGCGGCTCGCGACGCTCCGGCAGACGGCCGTGCAGCAGGAGCGGGTGCGGCTCGAGGCCCTGCGTCAACAGGCCCGTCGGCTGTCACGAGCGGAGGTGAGCAGTGCCGCTCCGGCGGGCATGGCCTCGTCGCCGGCCACAATCACGGCCGCTGGCGGGCCGCTTGCCAGTCCGATCCCGCGGCCCGAAATTGCCGACGATGAGGAGCCCGCCCTCTCGCAGGCCGTGCATGCGGAGCCCCAGCCGCGTGGCCTTCGTGCCACCACGAGGAAGCCCGTCGAGGCGAACCCGCTCCGGTAGCGTGCGGGGCCATGCGAGAGGCGGGAGTCGAACCCGCACGCCTTGCGGCACTGGAACCTAAATCCAGCGCGTCTGCCAATTTCGCCACTCTCGCGATCGAACTGCGTCGCTCGCCATCCAGTCTGACACCGGCCGTCGGCCGCCACAATCCACGCCGGGGGGCGGGAGAGTGTCGGAGGTCGTCAATCCTCGTGCTCCCGCAGCCAGCGGTCGAGGCTGCCTGTGCCCGATCCGTCGCGCGAAGGCCAGGCGGCGAGCAACGTCTCGTGCCGGGTGTCCGGAGCGGGAAACGCGCCAAGCCGAACGGCCCGAATCTCGAGTGTGGTGAGCTGGGTATCCGGCGGGTGACGATGGTTCCAGTCATGGGCGACGGCCGCGGCCACGCTGGGGGAGAACACGCGTCGCTCCGGATTCGGCAGGTCCCAAAAGAGCCTGTGCCAGCGGTGGTGCGGCAGGGACGTGAAACCACCTGCGGGCAGTGTGTCTTCGAGAGCTCGGCCGTTGCGCAGCACGTCGACCTCGCGGCCGTCGGCGAGGGTTCCGCGGCCGTAGACCCATTGGCGCTGCCGCGGAACGTCGCCGAACATCGCCCAGCGCTGGCCAAGATTTGTGGCCTGCACGGCGGCCCGAAGCCACACCGGCAAGGGCTGCGGCTGCCAGAGGGTGGTGTCGTGGAGAAAATCGACGCCGGCGATGCCGAGGGCAGCCGCGACGAGCACCTGCTCCCACACCCGTGTGCAGGGCTGCCGCACGGCCGCAGACGCCGGCGGCCATGTGCTGGTGATGCGCGGGCAACGACGCGCCGCCCACTCCCACCAGGCCGTGGGGATGACCGCCAGCCAGGCGGCCAGGCCGACGAAGGCGAACAGGCCGAGCGACATGAGCGCCGCAGTTGCCGCGTGGAACATGCCGAAGAGGGCGATGAGCGCGAGCCGGATGCCGGGCCGGCCTGTCGCCACGAGCAGCACGGGGCCGAGCAGTTCGAGCGCGAGCACAGACCAGGTCAGTACACGGCAGACGAGCTCGTGGCGCGAGAGGGCGTCTCCCCATGGAGTGCCGTGATCGAAAAGCGAAAGCGCTGTCGCCACCGCACTGCCCGAGAGCCAGGCCGGATTCCACTTGGAGAAGCCGGCGCTCAGATAGACGGCGGCGATCTGCACGACCAGCGCTCCCGTGGCGAGCGACCGCACCGCCGGGCCCACAGCGGCGGTGGCTCGGCGTTGGCCGCGGCGCCAGGCATCCACCGACCAGGCCGCCCCCAGCGGGAGAAACATGCTCCAGAACAGCAGGCAACAGAGCCACTGGTCTCCGGCGTTCGTGGCGGGCGCCGTCCGTCGCACGATGCTCACCACGGCCACCCAGGCCGCGACCGTGGCCGCTCGGGTGCCGATGCCGGCGGCGAGCGCCGCGCCGGCGAGGCCTTGGAGGGCGAGGATGGCCGTGCCCCACCATGTGGCATCGACGAGAAAGGCGAGCGACCATGTCCAGCCGTCCCCGAAGCAAGCCCGCAGGGCCGGAAGTGGAAACATGCCGTCGGGGGCGAGCATGAGCGAGATGTCGCGCGTCCGCAGCAGCGCGTCGGCGGCCACGACGCCGCCAATCGCCATCCGAAAGCAGGCCAGGCTCCGGATGTCGAGCGTGAACGGCCCTGGGCGCGGCGACGAAGGCGACCATTCCATGAGGCACCGGTGAAACACACGAAGCGGCCGGGAACCGCAGACCGTTTCTTGTCCGAACTCGCCCGCGAAACTACAACATCGAGGCACGCTCAGGCGAGACCGCGCGGAGCGGCGGCCCGGCTTCTACTTCCTTCCGTCATCCATCAACAGGTGAACGCAACATGGCAACGCATGCTCCTCTGGTGGTGCTCGGAGGCGGTCCCGGCGGCTATGCCGCGGCCTTCTTGGCCGCCGACCTGGGGCTGCAGGTGACGCTCGTCGAACGCGACGAGCGCCTGGGTGGCACATGCCTTCTCCGCGGGTGCATTCCGTCGAAGGCGCTCTTGCACGTGGGCCGGGTGCTGGCCGAGGCCCGCGAGATGGAAGCCTGGGGCATCCACTTCGAGCGGCCGAAGATCGACATCGACATGGTGCGGGGCCGCAAGGAGAAGGTGATCGCCACCCTCACCGGCGGCCTGGCCCAGCTCGCGAAGCGGCGGAATGTGACCGTGATCCACGGCCAGGCCCGGTTCACGAACTCGACAACGCTCGAGATCACGACGCCCGGCGGCCCCACGCAATCGCTCTCCTTCGACCACTGCATTCTGGCCAGCGGCTCCCGGCCCGCCAAGATTCCCGCGTTCGACCTGCCCACGCCGCGGGTGATGGACTCGACGAAGGCGCTCGAGATGGCCGACGTGCCCGCCTCCCTGCTCGTGATCGGCGGCGGCTACATCGGCCTCGAGATGGGCACGGTATATGCCGAGCTCGGCTCCCGGGTGTCGGTCGTCGAACTCACCGACACCCTCCTGCCGGGCGCCGACCGCGACCTCGTCAAGCCGCTGCAGCAGCGGCTCGACAAGCTGTTCGAAAAGATCCATCTGCGCACGAAGGTGACGAAGCTCGAAGACCGGGGGGAGTCGATCCGGGTTCACTTCGAGGGCCCCGAGGGGCCGAGCACGCATGATTTTTCCCGCGTGCTCGTGGCGGTCGGCCGCCGGCCGAATTCCGACGGCATGGGCCTCGAAAATACGAAGGTCGTCGTCAATCAGAAGGGCTTCGTCGAAGTCGACGGGCAGCAGCGCACGGCCGACCCGCACATCCTCGCGATCGGCGACGTCTGCGGCGAGCCGATGCTCGCGCATCGTGCGAGCCATCAGGGCAAGGTCGCGGTCGAGGCGCTGCACGGTGAGCCGGCGCTCTTTGCGCCGCGGGCGATTCCGGCCGTCGTGTTCACCGACCCCGAGATCGCCTGGGCCGGCCTCACCGAGCACGAGGCTGCGGCTCAGGGCCGCACCGTCGAGATCAGCCGCTATCCGTGGGCTGCGAGCGGCCGGGCCCAGGCCCTGGGGCGGACGGAGGGGATGACGAAGATCATCGTCGATCCTGAAACCGACGCCGTGCTGGGCGTGGGCATGGTGGGCCCCGGTGCCGGTGAGCTGGTCGCGGAGGGCACGCTCGCTATCGAGATGGGCTGCACCGCGCGCGATCTCTCGGAGACGATCCATCCGCATCCGACGCTCGGCGAGACGGTGGCCTTCTCGGCGGAAAACTATTTCGGTCTGGCGACGGAAATCTACCGGCCACGCAGCGACGCCGCGGCCAAGTAGGGCGGGCTTTCGCCCCCGGCTGCGGGCTTGTCAATCGGCCTAGACGCCCCCCGGAATCCCCGGAATAATGGGAAAAGTCTTCGCATTTTCCCGGAGTACACCATGGCCAGCCCCGATACCGAGCAGTCCGGAAGCGACGTCGTCGACGAGGTTTCGGGACTCCCCCGGAGTGCCCATGCACCCATGTCGATCGGGCAGATGGGCGACACGGCCACCGGGCAGCCGGAGCGGGCCGACGGCGTGTCGGCGGTCGATGCCGATCCGACGGAGACCCGCGAGTGGCTCGACTCGCTGCGGTATGTGATCAACAGCCGCGGCGGCGATCGCGCGGCCTATCTCCTGCACGCCATCGAGCAGGAGGCCTATCGGTTGGGGGTGGCGATCCCGTTCTCGGCCACCACTCCCTACATCAACACCATCCCCGCCGATCGCCAGCCGCCGTATCCGGGCAATCGGGAGATCGAACGCCGGATCAAGAGCATCATCCGCTGGAATGCCATGGCGATGGTGGTGCGGGCAAACCGTGAAGACAAGAGCATCGGCGGCCACATTTCCACATTCGCCTCGTCGGCCACGCTCGTCGAAGTGGCCATGAATCATTTCATCCGCGGCCGTGGCGACGACTACTCCGGCGATCAGGTCTACTTCCAGGGCCATGCCTCACCGGGCATCTACTCGCGGGCGTTTCTCGAAGGCCGGCTCACCGAGAAGCATCTGGAAAACTTCCGGCGGGAGCTGGCGCCCGGGGGCGGCCTCTCGAGCTACCCGCATCCCTGGCTGATGCCCGAGTTTTGGGAGTTTCCCACGGTGTCGATGGGCCTCGGCCCGATCATGTCGATCTACCAGGCGCGGTTCAACAAGTATCTGCAAGACCGTGGCATCAAGGACACGAGCAAGCAGCACGTGTGGTGCTTCATCGGCGATGGTGAGACCGACGAGCCCGAGACGCTCGGCGCGATTTCGCTCGCCGCCCGTGAAAAGCTCGACAACCTCGTGTTCGTCATCAACTGCAATCTCCAGCGGCTCGACGGGCCGGTGCGTGGCAACGGCAAGATCATTCAGGAGCTGGAGGGCGTGTTTCGCGGCGCCGGCTGGAATGTCGTGAAGGTGATCTGGGGCGAGGACTGGGATCCGCTGCTTGCGAAGGACGACAAGGGCCTGCTCGTCAAGCGCATGAACGAGGTGGTGGACGGCCAGTATCAGAAATACGTCGTGATGCCGGGCGGCTACATCCGCGAGCACTTCTTCGGCGTCGATCCCGAGCTGACGGAGATGATCGCCCACCTGTCCGACGAGAAGCTCAAGAAACTCAAGCGGGGCGGCCACGATCCCGAGAAGGTGTTCGCGGCATACGACGCGGCGATGAAGTGCCACGGCAAGCCGACGGTGATCATCGCCAAGACGATCAAGGGCTACGGGCTCGGCGAAGTGGGCGAGGGCCGCAACGTCACTCATCAGCAGAAGAAGCTCAACGAAGACGAGCTGCGGGCCTTCCGCTCGCGGTTCGGGATTCCGATCTCCGACGACGAGGTGGCCAAGGCGCCGTTCTACCGGCCGCCGGAAGACTCCGAGGAGATGCGGTATCTCCGCGAGCGCAGGCAGGCTCTCGGCGGCTACGTGCCGAGCCGTCCGAAGCAGGGGCCGCTCCTGAAGACCCCGTCGCTCGACGAGTATCGCCCGTTCATCGAGAAGAGCGCGGGCCGCGAGGTGTCGACGACGACCGGCGCCGTCACGCTCATGGCGTCGCTGCTCAAAGACAAGCACGTCGGAAAGTACATCGTGCCGATCGTGCCCGACGAGTCGCGGACCTTCGGTATGGATCCGCTCTTCAAGCAGTGCGGCATCTACGCCCACACCGGGCAGTTGTACGAACCGGTCGACTCCGACCAGCTTCTTTACTACCGCGAGGCGAAGGACGGACAGATTCTCGAAGAGGGCATCACCGAAGCGGGCAGCATGTCGAGCTTCGTGGCCGCAGGCACGGCCTACGCCAGTCATGGCGTGCCGATGATCCCGATCTTCATCTACTACTCGATGTTCGGGTTTCAGCGGATCGGCGACCTGATCTGGGCCGCCTGCGACTGCCGTGCCCGTGGCTTCATGCTCGGCGGCACGGCCGGCCGCACCACGCTCAACGGCGAGGGGCTGCAGCACCAGGACGGGCACAGCCACCTGTTCGCGATGGCGTATCCCACAGTGAAGGCCTACGACCCGGCGTTCGTCTACGAGACGACCGTGATCATGCTCGACGGCATGGAGCGGATGTACGGCAAGGGCGAGGACTGGATCTACTACATCACGGTCTACAACGAAAATTACGAAATGCCCCCGATGCCGGCGGGCTGCGAAGAGGGGATCCTCAAGGGGGCGTACAAGCTTCGCGATGTGGCTGCCCAGGCGGCCAAGGGCCAAGCCACGACGAAGCTGCCGCCCGTGCAGCTCCTCGGCTCCGGCACGATCCTGCGCGAGGTGATCCGCGCGGCCGAGCTGCTCGCCGAGCAGTTCGGCGTGTCGAGCACGGTGTGGAGCGTGACGAGCTGGAAAGAACTGCGGCGCGAGGCGCAGGAGTGCCGGCGATGGAACATGCTGCACCCCACGGCAAATCCGCGGCAGAGCTACCTCGAGCAGACGATCGCCGCCGCCGACGGCGTGTTCGTGGCCGCCAGCGACCATGTGCGGGCAGTGCCTGAGCAGCTCGATCCGTGGATTCCCGGCGGCCTGTTCGTGATGGGTACCGACGGCTTCGGCCGCAGCGAGACCCGCGGCCCGCTGCGGCGTCACTTCGAGGTGGATGCCGAATGCATCGTGATCGGCACGCTGTCGCGGCTCGCCGCGGAGGGTGCCATCGGCAAGGAGGCGGTTGCCGAGGCGATCACGCGGCTCGGCGTGAACCCCGACAAGATCGACGCCGCCCTCGCCTGAGCCCGGTTCCTTCCCCGCCCTCATTTTTTCTCCCTGGAATCAACTGCTGCACGCCATGGCCACAGAATTCAAACTGCCCGATCTCGGTGAAAACATCGCGTCTGGCGACGTCGTGACGGTGTTCGTCTCCGCAGGCGACGTCGTGAAGCCCGGCCAGCCGCTGCTCGAAGTGGAGACCGACAAGGCCGTGATCGAGGTGCCGTGTCCGCCGGGCGGACGGGTGGCGAGCGTGCTCGTGAAGAAGGGCGACACGGTCAAGGTCGGGCAGACGCTCGTGACGCTCGAGCCTGCCACGGGGGGGGGTGCTGCGGCGCCGGTGCCTGCCGCGCCGGCCCCTGTGGCCGCGCCGGCGGCGGCGCCCGCGAAGCCGGCCGCCGTGGCTCCGGCCGCATCGCCGGCTCCCGCGCCTGTCGTCGCGAAGCCCGCTCCTGCTCCGGCGCCGGCGCCAATTGCAGCGTCGGCCCCCGAGCCCGAGCCGCGGGGTGGCACGGCGACCGCCGTCGAGCCCGCCGGCCCTGCGGTGCGGCGGCTCGCTCGGGAGCTGGGCGTGGATCTTGGCCGCGTTCGTGGCAGTGGGCCGGGCGGTCGGATCGTGCGGGAAGACGTCGTGGCCGCCGTTCGTCAGGCGAGCGCGGCGGGCCCCTCGCTGCGGCCGCGGGCCGACACGGGCGCGACCGAGCGCGACGACTGGGGGCCGATTCGCCGCGAACAGATGTCGCGGATGCGCAAGACGATCGCGGCCAACATGGTTCGCAGCGTGCAGACGATCCCGCATCTCACGAACTTCGACGACGCCGACGTGACCGAGCTCGAACACCTGCGCAAGGCCAGTGCCGCCGAGTATGCCAAGAGCAATCTCAAGCTCACGGCGCTCTCGTTCGTGATCAAGGCGGTGAGTCTGTCGCTGCGGCAGCACCCGAGCGTGAATGCCACGATCGACCCGGAGAAGGGCGAGATCGTCTACAAGGACTACGTCAACGTCGGTCTCGCCGTCGACACGCCTCGTGGCCTCGTGGTGCCGGTGCTGCGCAACTGCGACCAGCTCTCGATCCCGCAGATCGCCCAGGCGATCGCCGACACGGCGGAGAAGGCGAAGAACGCCCAGTACGGCCTCGAAGACCTCAAGGGAGGCACGTTCACGATCTCGAACCTCGGGGCCGTGGGCGGCGCCTACTCGACGCCGATCATCAACTGGCCCGAAGTCGCGATCCTGCTCCTCGGCCGGTCGAGGAAGATGCCGGTCGTGCACGACGACAAGATCGAGTCGCGGTTGATGATGCCGCTGTCGCTTTCGTACGACCACCGGATCATCGACGGCGCGATGGCAGCTCGGTTTCTCAACGAGGTGATAGGCTATCTCGAGAGCCCGGGCCGCCTGCTGTTGGCAATGTGATCGAGGTGAACCGAGCGAGATCATGAGCACCACTGAAAACGCCGGCCCTGCCGGTGACGTCGAC
This sequence comes from Pirellulales bacterium, assembly GCA_049243925.1. GTDB lineage: Bacteria > Planctomycetota > Planctomycetia > Pirellulales > UBA1268 > RGVT01. The sequence continues at coordinate 6,264 of JBMLMS010000270.1, read as the reverse complement.
CTGGCGGGAACCGCCAACCTCGCGTTCCTCGAGGAGTTGTTCGAGCGGTTTCAGCAAGACCCGGCGAGCGTCGATCCCGAGTGGCGGGCTTCGTTCGAGGCGCTGGCTGCCGAGGGAGGCTTCGTGGCCCTGCCCGGCGCGGGCGAGGCCGCACGCGGCGTCGCGCCGCCGGGCCCCGTGCATGCCGGCAACGGCCACTCCAAGACGGCCGCCGCGCTCGTGGCCCCCGACGGCATCGCGACAGCGCACGCCGTGGCGATTTCCAACGGCGACGTGAAGCTCCCCGCGGCCCCGGCCGGCGAGGCGATGCCGCTGCCGCTGCCGCCCGTGGCGACGGGCACGAAGGGCGAGGAGCGGGTCGCGTTTCTGCAGGATCGCGTCGACCAGCTCGTGCGGGCCTATCGCGTGCGCGGCCACCTGATGGCCGAGATCGACCCGCTCGGCCGGCCGCGGCCGGGGCTGCCCGAGCTCGACCCGCAGTTTTATCACCTCACCGAAGAGGACATGGACCGGGGTTTCTCGACCGACACGATCGAGGGCCCGCAGTCGATGTCGCTCCGGCAGATCATCAAGCGTCTGCGCAACACCTACTGCCGGGCGATCGGCGTGCAGTTCATGCACATGGACGACCTGCGCGTGCGGCAGTGGCTGCAGGTGCGGATGGAGGGCTGTGAAAACCGCATCCAGCTCGACCGCCGGCAGCAGCTGCGCATCTACCGGCAGATGACGACGGCCGCCGTGTTCGAGGAGTTCATTCAAAAGCGGTTTCTCGGGGCCAAGAGCTTCTCGCTCGAGGGCTCCGAGAGCCTGATTCCGCTGCTCGAAATGGCGATCGAGCGGGCTGCGGGCCAGGAGATCGGCGACGTCGTGCTGGCGATGGCGCACCGTGGCCGGCTGAACGTGCTCGCCAACATCATGGGCAAGAGCCCGCAGCGGATCTTCCGCGAGTTCGCCGACATGGATCCCGAGCTGCACGTCGGCCGTGGTGACGTGAAATATCACCTCGGCCATTCCACCGACTACCGGGCCGCCAACGGCCGCAACGTGCACCTCACGCTGTGCTTCAATCCGAGCCATCTGGAGTTCGTGAACCCCGTCGCCATCGGGCGGATGCGGTCGCGGCAGGACAAGAATTCCGACGTCTTGCGGCAGCAGGGGATGGTGATTCTCGTCCACGGCGACGCGGCGTTCGCGGGCGAGGGGATCATCCAGGAGACGCTCAATCTCAGCGAGCTCGATGCCTATCGCACCGGCGGCACGCTGCATGTGATCGTCAACAACCAGATCGGCTTCACGACCGGGCCGCGTGAGTCCCGCAGCTGCACCTATGCCACCGACGTGGCGAAGATGCTGCAGATTCCGATTTTCCACGTGAATGGCGAGGATCCCGAGGCGGTCGCCCAGGTCGTGAATCTGGCGATGGATTTCCGGCGCGAGTTTCAGCGCGACGTGGTCATCGACATGTATTGCTTCCGGCGCCGTGGGCACAACGAGGCCGACGAGCCGGCGTTTACACAGCCGGCCCTGTACCGCGTCATCGAGCGGCGGCCGAGCGTGCACGAGAGCTACCTCGAAAAGCTGCTCAAGCTCGGCGACGTGAGCCGTGCCGAGGCCGTGGCGATCGCCGACGAGCACCGGGCGAAGCTGGATGCGGAGCTGTCGGTCGCCAAGAGCGACGACTACGTTCACAAGAGCGACCTCACCGGCGTGTGGTCGTTTTACGTGGGCGGGCGGGAGCGCGAGGCGGCGGACGTCGACACGGGTGTGAAGCACGACGTGCTCGTGCACCTGCTCCGGCGGCTCGTGTCGCTGCCCGAAGGGTTTCAGCCCCATCCGAAGATTCAGAAATTTTTAGAGGGCCGTGAGGCGATGGCCGACGGCAAGCAGCCTCTCGACTGGTCGGCGGCGGAGGCGCTGGCGATGGCCACCCTCGCGACGCAGGGCTTGCGAGTGCGGCTCTCCGGTCAGGACAGCCAGCGGGGCACCTTCAGCCACCGGCATGCCGTCATTCACGACGTGGTCACCGACGACACGTATTGTGCCCTCGAGCATCTCGCCAGCGACCAGGCGCCGGTGGAGATCTACAACAGCCCGCTGTCCGAGGCGGGGGTGCTCGGCTTCGAGTATGGCTACAGCCTCGACTGCCCCGACGGGCTCGTGATGTGGGAGGCGCAGTTTGGCGACTTCGTGAACGCGGCCCAGGTCGTGATCGACCAGTTCATCGTGAGCGCCGAAGACAAGTGGAACCGGCTCTCCGGCATCGTGATGCTCCTGCCGCATGGCTTCGAGGGGCAGGGGCCCGAGCATTCGAGCGCGAGGCTCGAGCGGTTTTTATCGCTCGCCGCCAAAGACAACATCCAGGTCGTAGCCCCCACCACGCCGGCGCAGATGTTCCACTGCCTGCGGCGGCAGGTGCTCCGCGTGTGGCGGAAGCCGCTCGTCGTGATGACACCCAAGAGCCTGCTGCGAAACCCGGCCTGCATCTCGTCGATCGAGGAGCTCGAGAAGGGCACGTTTCAGCGCGTGATCGCCGACGGCTCGGGCGTACCGACCCGCGATGTGCGGCGGATCCTGCTCTGCTCGGGCAAGATCGCCTATGAGCTCGAGAAGCGGCGGCAGGAACTCGGCCGCCGCGACGTCGCGATCGTGCGCATCGAGCAGATGTATCCGTTGCCACGCCGCGATCTCGAAGCGGTGCTCGCCGACTACGCGCCGGGCACTCCGGCCGTGTGGGTGCAGGAGGAGCCTGAAAACATGGGGGCGTGGCGGTTTTTCCGCATTCATTTTGGCGACAAACTGCTCGATCGCTTTCCGTTCTCCGGTGTCTGCCGGCAGAGCGCGGCGAGCCCGGCCACCGGCTCCAAGAAAAGCCACGACATGGAGCAGAACGAACTGCTCAGCACCGCATTTCACAGCTAACCCAGAAGGCACTGCACGATGGCACTCGAGCTCAAGGTTCCGGAAGTCGGCGAGTCGATCACCGAGGTGATGATCGGCGGATGGAAGAAGCGGGAGGGCGAGGCCGTCGCGACGGACGATCCGATCGTGGAGATCGAGAGCGACAAGGCCACGGTCGAGCTTCCCGCGCCGACGCACGGCACGATTACCCGGATTCTCAAGGCCTCGGGAGAAAAGGCCGTCGTAGGGGAAGTGATCGGCTACATGGAGCCCGCGGGCGCGGCGGTTCAGCCAACACCTGCACCGGCTCAGCCGGTTGTAGACGTGACCCGCAAAGACGGTCGGACCGACATCGGGTCGGTGCAGATGTCGGCTGCGGCTCCGGCGGTGCCCCCGCGGGTGATGCCGGCGGCCGCCCGCGTGCTCGGTGAAGCGGGGGCGGCGGCCAGCGCGGCGACGGGCACCGGCCCGGGTGGTCGGATCACGAAGGCCGACGCCGTAGCGGCGGTGGCGCGTCCCGCAACGCCCGCGAAGGCAGCCCCGCCGGCCGTGAAGCCCGCTGCGGCGGCGCCTGCGATCGCTCCCTCGGCGGCAGGCGCCCGCGAGGAACGCTACGTGCTCATCAGCCCCATCCGGCGCAAGATCGCCGAGCGGCTCGTCGAGGCCCAGCATCAGGCGGCGCTCCTGACGACCTTCAACGAGGTCGACATGTCGGCCGTGATGGCCCTGAGGGCGAAGTTCAAAGACTCCTTCCAGGAGCGCTATGGCGTGAAGCTCGGCTTCATGTCGTTTTTCGTGCGGGCTGCGGTCGAGGCCCTGCGGGCCGTGCCGCAGGTGAACGCCGAGTTTCGCGATCCGCACATCGTGTTTCGCGATTACTGCGACATCGGAATCGCCGTCGGCGGCGGCAAAGGGCTCGTGGTGCCGGTGCTCCGGAATGCCGAGGCGCTCTCGTTCGCCCAGGTCGAGCAGGCCATCGGCGACTTCGCTCGGAGGGCGGCCGACAACAAGCTCAAGCTCGAAGAATTGCAGGGCGGCACGTTCACCATCTCCAACGGCGGCGTCTACGGCTCGATGATGAGCACGCCGATCATCAATCCGCCCCAGAGCGGCATCCTCGGTCTGCACGCGATCCAAGACCGGCCGATGGCCGTGAACGGACAGGTGGTGATCCGCCCGATGATGTATCTCGCGCTCACCTACGACCATCGGCTCGTCGACGGCCGCGAGGCCGTGACGTTTCTCAAGCGGGTGAAGGACTCGATCGAGGATCCGACGCGGCTCCTCCTTGAAGTCTGAGCGTGCTTTCGTTTCGGTCCCAGCCCTGCTCCAGAGGTGTTTCATGGCGGCGCATGATCTCGTAGTGATCGGTGGCGGCCCTGGAGGCTATGTGGCGGCGATCCGGGCCGCGCAGTTGGGGATGAAGGCGGCCGTCGTCGAGAAGGAGGAGAAGCTCGGCGGCACGTGCCTGCGTGTGGGCTGCATCCCCTCGAAGGCCCTGCTCGAATCGAGCCACAAGTATGAGGAGGCAGGCCACGAGTTCGCCCAGCACGGCATCCATGTCGGTGGCGTGTCATTCGATCTCGCCGCCATGATGAAGCGGAAGGACGACGTCGTCGCGACACTCGCCAAGGGCATCGAGGCCCTGCTCGCCAAAAACAAGGTGGCTCGGGTGCGCGGCACGGGCCGTCTCGCCGGCCCGGGGCGGGTCGAGGTGACCGCGGGCGACGGCACGCTCACGACCCTCGACGCGGCCCGCGTCATCGTCGCCGTCGGCAGCAAGAGCGTCGTCCTGCCCGGCATCGAGGTCGATGGCCGGCTCATCGGCACGAGCACGGAGGCGCTCGCCTTCGACGTGGTGCCTGGGCATCTCGTCGTGATCGGCGGGGGCTACATCGGGCTCGAACTCGGCAGTGTGTGGCGGCGGCTGGGGTCGAAGGTCACGGTGCTCGAGTATTCCGATCGTATCCTCACCGGGCTCGACGGAGACATCGCCGCCGAAGCCTTGCCGCTGTTTCGCAAGCAGGGGCTCGACATCAGGCTCGGAGCGAAGGTGAAGAGCGCACGCGTTGTCGGGCACAGGTGTGTCGTCGAATGCGAGGGCCAGGAGCCGATCGAGTGTGATCGGGTGCTGGCGGCCACGGGCCGACGGCCCGCGACCGACGACCTGGGGCTCGATACCGTCGGGATCGCGCTCGACAAGCGTGGCTGCATCCCCGTGGACGGGCAGTTTCGTACCTCCGCGGCCGGCGTGTATGCGATTGGCGACTGCATCCCGGGGCCGATGCTCGCTCACAAGGCCGAGGAGGACGGCGTGGCCTGCGTCGAGGCGATGCAGAGCGGGTGGGCCCACGTCGACTACGATCTCGTGCCGGCCGTCGTGTTCACGCATCCCGAGATCGCCGCCGTCGGCAAGACGGAGGAACAGCTCACTGCCGCGGGCGTGGCGTTCAAGAAGGGGGTGTTCCCGTTCCGGGCCAACGGGCGGGCCCGCACGATCAACGACACCGTCGGCAAGGTGAAGGTGCTCGCCGACGCGGCGACCGACCGTGTGCTGGGCGTGCACATCATCGGCCCGGCGGCGGGCGATCTGATCGGCGAAGCGGCCGCCGCTTTGAATTTCGGTGCGACCGCCGAAGACATCGCCCGCGTCTGCCACGCCCACCCGACCCTGCCCGAGGCCCTCAAAGAAGCGGCGCTAGCGGTCCACGGCCAGGCCATCCACGCCTAGCGTAGGACAGGCTTCAGCCTGTCACGGCCCTCGAAACGGCGCTCCCTACCAGCGGCAGCCGAAGCCTGCGTCTGAGAAGAAGTTGGCGGCGTCGTTGCCGAGGCCCCAGCCGACGCTCAGGCACACTTCGAGCGATTTCGTCAGCATGTAGTGGGCGCCGGGGCTGAAGAAGGGCCGATTCGTGTTTGTCGCCAGGCCCTGCGTGAACGTGCCGAAGTATTCCGCGTGCACCTCCCAGCGGTCGGTGACCGGCATGCGGAGGACGACGGAAGGCCCCCAGCGGCTAAACCAGTTCGTCTCGGCTTCGGCGTAGGAGTAGCGCATGGCGGCATCCACCCGCCATGGTGCCGCGGACGGAAAGGCCAGTGTCTCGGGGAGATCCCAGCCGAAGACATACGTGGCGACCGGCGTCGTGCCGAACAATTCGCCGAAGGTTGGGGTGGTCGCCTCCATGATGAAGCAGCTCTCGGGCAGCAGGCCCTGCTGCTCCGTGACCGCGAGCTTGAAGCCGTAGAGGATGCTCGACTCATAGAGCGTGCTGCCATCCACCGGCAATTCACCGATCTCCACGTTCGTGACGACGTTTCCCTGCGTGCCCACGGAATAGTTGACGCCGATCCGCCACTCGAAGCGTT
>JBMLMS010000269.1:0-1486 GCA_049243925.1 Pirellulales bacterium | reverse complement strand
GGGGCGGCAAGTATCCTCCGTGGGAGGATGACGCGGCGCTCGGTCGGGCGATTGCCCAGCGGCTCGGGCTGACGGTGATCGATGGCCCGCTCGTGCTCGAAGGAGGCGGGCTCGAGACCGATGGCGAGGGCACGCTCCTCGTGAACCACCGCTGCATCGACGATCCTGCGCGAAACACGGGAGTGTCGCGGCTGCAGTTGGAAGCGATCCTCTCCGACCGACTGGGGATCGAGAAGGTGCTCTGGGTTGGCGGCGAACTCGCCGGCGACGACACCGATGGCCATATCGACCAGCTGGCCCGGTTCGTCGCCCCTGGCCGCGTGGTCGCGGCCAGGCAGCCCGACCCGCTCGATCCGAATCACGCCGCGCTCGAGGCCAACCTGGAGCGGCTGCAGAGCCTCGTCGATGCCCGGGGCCGGCGGCTCGAGGTGATTCCGATCGATATTCCGCCGCGATTTGCGTTCGAGGGGACGCAGCTGCCGGCAAGCCACTTGAACTACGTCGTGGGCAATGGCTTCGTGGCGGTGCCTGTGTTTCTCGCGAGCACAGACGATGCAGCGATCCGCACGATCGAGGCATGCTTTCCGGGACGCACGATCGAGCCGGTCGTGTGCACCGAGCTCGTTCGCGGCCGCGGCGCGCTGCATTGCATCACTCGCGACGAGCCGCGATGTGGGGCGACCGTCCCGGTTGCCACTGCACCCGGATGACGGCAAGCGAGACGCTCGCCCCACGGGAGAGTATTGGGCTTGCCGGACGCGGTCGAAACTGGAGACGATGGTGTCCGGCAGCGACAAATCAGCGAGTCATGAGGACCTGACAGATGGAACAGCTTGCAACCGTGGCAAAGGGATTCGTGTCGCTCCTTGGCCGCCTGATGATCGCGGCCATCTTTTTGGCGAGCGCCGTGGGCAACAAGATCCTCCAGTTCAAGGCCACGGCGGCCTACATGCAGCAGGAGGGGGTGCCGCTGCCCACGCTCGCCCTCGTGGGCGCCATCGGTCTCTTGCTGCTCGGCGGACTGTCGCTGATCCTCGGTGCCTGGACGCGGATCGGCGCCTTCTTCCTGCTCGTGTTCATCGTGGCGGCGACGTATTACTTCCACGACTTCTGGAAATTCGCCGATCCCACGCAGCAGCAATTGCAGACGATCCAGTTCATGAAAAACATGGCGATCGGCGGCGGCCTACTCTCACTGATCGCCTTCGGCGGCGGCCCATGGAGTGTCGACGGTTGGATCGCGAAGCGGCGCGAGGAGGTCGAATCGGGCGCTCCTGCCGCGAAGCCGCGGGTGACGGCGAAGATGCCGCAGCAGGGCTGATGCCGCCGCGGCCTCTGGCGAGGAGAGGAGTGTAAGCGATGGTCTTTCCCGTTGGTGACGACAACTCCGACCGGCGGTCGTTTCCGTTCGTCACGATCGCGCTGCTCGTCGCCAACGTGTTCGTGTTCGTCGTCCTCCAAAAAATGGGGGCCGACGAAAATTTCA
>JBMLMS010000268.1:0-6787 GCA_049243925.1 Pirellulales bacterium | reverse complement strand
TGGCCATGGACGTCGGTGAGCCGGTAATCACGGCCCTGGAAGCGGTACGTGAGCTTCGTGTGGTCGAAGCCGAGGAGATGAAGGAGCGTGGCGTTGAGATCGTGCACGTGCACCGGGTTCTCCACGACGTTGAATCCGAAGTCGTCGGTCTTGCCGTGCACGTGGCCCGCCTTGATGCCGCCGCCGGCCAGCCACATCGAGAAGGCGCGGTTGTGGTGGTCGCGGCCGTCGTTGCCTCCCTGCACCATCGGCGTGCGGCCGAACTCGCCCCCCCAGATCACGATCGTGTCGTCGAGGAGCCCGCGCTCCTTGAGGTCGCTCACCAGCGCCGCCGAGGCCTGCTGTGTGTCGGCGCAGTTTTGCTTGACGCCCGCCTTGAGGTTGCCGTGCTGGTCCCAGGCCTCGTGGAAGAGCTGCACAAACCGCACGCCCCGCTCCAGGAGCCGCCGGGCGAGCAGGCAGTTGCGGGCGTAGCCGGGCTGGTTCGGGTCGGTGATGCCGTAACGGGCGAGCGTCTCCTTCGGCTCGTGAGCGAGGTTCATCAGTTCCGGCGCGCTCTCTTGGAGCTTGTAGGCCAGTTCGTAGGCCTGGATCCGCGAGGCGATTTCAGGGTCACCGAACCGGCCGAGGGCCATGTCGTTGAGCCGATTGAGCGTGTCGAGCGAGGCGCGCTGCGTCTCCCGATCGATGCCCTTGGGATTCGAGAGATAGAGCACCGGGTCGCCGCTGCCCCGCAGCGGGATGCCGCCGTATGACGTGGGCAGGAATCCCGATCCGTAGTTGCTCGCGCCACCGCTCGTGCCCTTGGCGCTCGTGAGCACGACGAACCCCGGCAGATCTTCCGCCTCGCTCCCGAGACCGTAGAGCGTCCAGGCCCCGAAGCTCGGCCGGCCGAACTGCTGCGAGCCGGTGTTCATCAGGATCTGCGCCGGGGCATGGTTCACGGCGTCGGTCTGCATCGAGCGGATGAGGCAGATGTCGTCGGCGATGCCCCCGATGTGCGGCACGAGTTCGCTCATCTCGATGCCGGCCTTGCCGTAGGGCTGAAACGTGTACTTCGGCCCGAGCAGGGCGGAATTCGGGTTGATGAAGGCGGCGCGGTAGCCCTGGAGCAGATCGGCCGGGGGCAATTTGCCGTCGTTCTTGGCGAGCTCCGGCTTCCAGTCGAAGAGCTCGAGATGGCTCGGAGCCCCGGCCTGAAACATGTAGACGACCCGCTTCGCCTTGGGGGCGTAGTGCGGCTGCTTCACGGCCAACGGCGTGGGGGGCGCGAGGCCGGCCACCGTCTCGCGGGCGGCGAGCGACCCGGCGGCAATGCCCGCCAGGCCGATGCCGCAGTCGCCGAAGAACCAGCGGCGCGAGAGGAGCCGCGCCCGGGCTTCGTGGATATGGCGATCGACGGTCATGGCGCACCTCGTGGGCGGGGTCAGTTCTTGGTCACGGTTTCATCGAGGTTCAACAACACCCGCGAGACGAGCGTCCATGCGGCGGCGTCCTGCGGAGTCGTGCCGGCCGGCAGGGCGGGGAGCTTGTCGGGGTCGCCCGAGGCGATCTCGCGCGGGTCGAGCCAGCCGGCGGCCAGCCGCTGCCGTTGGGCCTGGAGGAAGGCGAGCAGTTCCCGCTTCTCATCCGCCGTGGGCATGCGGGCCGTGCAGAGGAAAAACGCCCGCTCCACTCTGGCTCCGTCATCGGCACCGCCTTCCTTGAGCGCACGAAGGGCCAGGCCCCGAGCCGCCTCCACGAAGATCGGCTCGTTGAGCCCCGTGAGGGCCGCCAGCGGCGTGTTGCTGCGCAGCCGGCGGGCGCACGAAATGTCGCCAGTCGGCGCGTCGAAGTTGCCGAGCGCCGGATCGGGCATCGACCGGCGGCGAAACGTGTAGAGCGACCGGCGGTAGCGGTCGGGGCCCGTGGCCTCCGGCCAGGCGATCTGCACGTAGTTGAAGTCGAGCACGTTCTTCGGCACCGGCGGGTAGACGCTCGGGCCGCCCATCTTGTCGGTGAGCAGGCCAGACACGGCGAGCACGAGGTCGCGAACCACCTCGGCGTCAGGCCGGAACCGCGGGCCGCGGGCGAGGAGCCGGTTTTGCGGGTCGTTGGCCAGCGCCTCGGGCGACGCCGACGACGACCGGCGATACGTGTCGCTCATCACGATCTGCCGGATCGCCTCCTTCTGGCTCCAGCCCTTCTCCATGAAATCTACGGCGAGCCAGTCGAGCAGGTTCCGGTGCTCTGGGATGGGGGCGCGCGTGCCGAAGTCGTCGGGCGTCTCCACGAGGCCTTGGCCGAAGAGCGTCTGCCAGAGCCGGTTCACCGCCACGCGGGCCGACAGTGGCGAGCGGGGATCGACAAGCCACTTCGCAAAGGCCAGTCGAGGTGGATCGGCCGACGCCGTGAGCGGATGCAGGCCGGCAGGCACGTGCGGCTGCACCTCGTGCTTCGGCTGATTCCACGAGCCACGGTCGAGGAGGTGCGTGGGGCGACGCTGCACGACCGACCGCGACGCGGCGTGCATCACGGTCGTCGGGGCGTGCGGCGCCTTCGCCCACGAGGCCGCGATCGTGTCGTTGAATGGCCCGAACTCGGGGATCGTCTTCCGCCACGCACTGAACAGCGCCCCGCGGTCGGCCTCGGTGCGCTCGGCGGCGGGCTTGCGGACAGCGAGGATCGCGCCGTAGTCGATCGGCAGCGCCGCGGGCGCCGGGGCCTTCGTGAGGCTGACGCGGCAGCAGCCGAGCATCGATTGCGGGCTATGCGCAACGTCTCCGCTCGCCCAGCGGAGCGAGATCCGCAGCTTCGTGCCGGCGGGATAGTCGAGCGGCTTTTCAAATTGCACGACCGCCACCGACGGCTGGTGCTTGAGGAGATGGCCGCGATCGGCCCGCCAGGCCGACTGCTCGTCGGAGTCGATCATGTTCGCCACCGGCCCGATCGACACGGTGGGCGGGGGACCATCTTTCTTCGCAGCGTCGGCCCCCGGCCGGGGCACTGTCTTCTCCGGCTCCGAGAAGTCGGCGGAGGCGTTCACGAGCTTGACCTCTTCCCAGTCCTTGGCGTCGGGCTTCTTCACGTACACCTTCATCTGTCCGATCGCCCACAGGCCGTCGCGACCCGGGCCGTTCATGAACAGGTCGCCGTCGGTGAGCGCCTCGAGCTGCAGGCCAGTGGCCCCCGCGAGGTCGGGCGCGGCGTCGAAGACGTGCTCGGCGTCGCGGTGGCCGACCATCAGGATCGAGCCGTCGGCCCGCTGCGTGGGGTGGGTGAGCAGGCCGCTGCTGTGCATTTCCTCCATCGTGACGGGCGTCCACGCCGGCAGTTTCGCCACCGCGTCGGCCGCCCAGGCCTCCATCTCTTCCTGCCACTGCGGCCGCATCCGGCGGATCTCCTCCTCGGCCGCGGCGACGTCGGCCCGGATCGCGGCGAGTGCCTGCAACTGCTCGGGGGTGTAGACGTACGACCGGGCCTCGTGGGTGTCGTTCAGGAAGGCGAACAGGCCGTAGTATTCGTCGTGGGTGATCGGATCGAACTTGTGGGTGTGGCACTGGGCGCACTGCGTCGTGAGGCCGAGCACCGCCTTGCCCACGCAGTCGACGCGATCGAACATCTCCGCCATCCGGAACTCCTCCGGAATGATGGCGCCCTCCTCATTGAGCATGCTGTTGCGGAGAAAGCCCGTGGCCACGACCTGATCCTGCGTCGCATTCGGCAGCAGATCGCCGGCAATCTGCTCGATCACAAACTGGTCGTAGGGCAGATCGCGGCTGAAGGCGTTGATCACCCAGTCGCGCCAGGCCCACATCTCGCGGGGCAGGTCCTTCTCATAGCCGTTGGAGTCGGAGTAGCGGGCGAGGTCGAGCCAGTGGCGGGCCCACTTCTCGCCATAGCGGGGGCTCGCGAGCAGTTTTTCGACGGTCTTCTCGTAGCCATCGCGGTCGAAGGCGGCGATGTCATCGGGCGACGGCGGAAGCCCCACGAGATCCAGATACAGCCGGCGGCAGAGCGTGGCGGGGTCGGCCGGCGGCGCGGGCTCGATCTGCTTCGCGACGAGCCGCTCGCCCACGAACGCGTCGATCGGGTTGGAGGCCCCTGCCACGGCCGGCACGACGGCCTTCTGCGGCGGCACGAACGACCAGTGCGGGTGGTAGCCTGCTCCGTCGGCGATCCAGGCCTCGAGCACTGCCTTCTGCTCCACCGAGAGGGGCTTCTTCTCGTGCGGCGGCGGCATGATCACGTCGGGGTCGGTCGACCGAATGCGGGCCACCAGCTCGCTCTCCTCCGGCTTGCCCGGCAGGATCGCCGGCTCGCCGGAGTCGCCCCCTTCGAGGGCGTTTTGCCGGATGTCGAGCCGCAGCCCACCCTGCCGCGTCGATTCGTCGATGCCATGGCAGTGGGCGCAGTGCTCGGCCAGAATCGGCTGCACGTGCTTCGAGAAATCAATCTGTTCCGGCGCCGCGCCGCGGACGATGCCGGCCAGACCGATGGCACAGACGCAGCCCAGCAAGGCACGCCAGACGCTGGCAAAGCTGTGCACCATAGGATCGCTCCTCTGGAAATCACCCGCTTCGCCGTCGGGCCGAAAAACCATGGCCCGACGCGGGCCCGAAGGCCGATCCGCGGAACATCTAGTACTATATCGTCGAAATACGGCGGGAGAATGGATCTGCCCGCGGAACGTCGTCTCTGCCCGGGAAAAGCCCGATGTCCGCCGCGTTCGTGGCCAATGACCGGATCGCCGCCGAGGAATTCGCCGGGGAGGTCGTCCTGATCGATATCGAGAAGGGGGTCTACTTCAGCCTCCAAGGGGCGGCTGTGGATCTTTGGCGGGCATTTGCGGCACCGCGCAGCCAGACTGCCGTGCTCGACACATTCACGGCCCACGGTGCCGACCGCCCGGCGCTCGCAGCTGCTCTCGACGATCTCTGCCGCCACGATCTCGTGCGTGAGACCGCGGCGCCTCCCCAAGCCGACATCGCCTGCTCCGTGCCGGCCGGCGGATTCGCCGCGCCGGTGGTGGCGGCGTTCTCCGACCTTGCGGAACTGATCGCGATCGATCCAGTCCACGAGGTCGATGCCGCCGCCGGCTGGCCGCTCCGCCCGGCGAACTTCCCCGATGTCTCCTGACGCCCGCGCGTCGCCGCTGGATTCGACGACCGCGCATGCCGACTCGACACGCGCGTTGCTCGCCTTGCTCGACGACGCGGTCGGTCGTGCAGAGGCCGCGGCGACGTACACGGGTCGGTTTCACGTCGGCCGCCAGGCGTGCCGGATCGTGGGTAACGATGCGGCTCTTTCCAAGCGGCTCACGCACTGCCTGCTCGCGGCCGACGATGCTTCGGCTCTGTCCGACCTCACGCTCGCCGTCGTGAGCGGAACGGGGCCGGCGGGTACAGTTCCTCCTCCCTGGAACCTGCCGCACACGAGCCCACGCCACCACGAGCGGCTGCACGTCGACGCCGGACGCGGGCTGCGGGCGTTCTACGATCACGATCGCCGATTCTGGGCGATCTGCGATGCCCTCACGCGCCGCGGCCTGTTCTGGATCGCCGATCCACAGGAGCTGCCGTTCTGGGAGGAGGCGGCACCCTTCAAGGCGATCTTTAACTGGTTTTTGGCCGGCACGCGAGCCACGCTACTCCACGCCGGCGTCGTCGCACACGACGGCCGTGGCGTCCTGCTCGCGGGGCCCGGTGGCTCCGGCAAGTCGACGACGGTGATGACGGCGGTCGCCGCCGGCCTCGGCACCTGCGGCGATGATCTCGTCGTCGTCGACGACGGTGCCGGGGCGTGGACCGGCCACGCGCTCTACGATGCCGCGAAGTTTTTTCCGGCAGAGCCCGCCGGCCGCGTGCCGGATCTCTTCACGAGCGCTGCGGCGCGGCCGTGTGGCGACAAGCTGCTCGTGCGCTACTCCGACGTGGCTCCCGGGCGACTCGTGCGATCCGTGCCGCTCGCGGCCCTCATGCACTGCGTGATCGCGGGGCAGGCGACCACCACGATCACCCCGCTCGCCCCTGGCGGCATGCTCCGGGCGGTCGGGCCACCGACGGCGTTTCTCCTCCGCGGTGCGGAATCCGAGACCCTGCGCAAGGCCGCGGCGCTCGTGCGCTCGGTGCCTTCGTTCACGCTGGCCCTCGGAACGAATCCTACAGAGGCCGTCGACACGCTCCGGGGCTGGATCGAAGGGGGCTGCCGATGAGCGACCGCGTGTCGGTGATCATGCCCTGCCGCGACGCGGGACGCTTTATCGACGCGGCGCTCGAGTCGGTCTGGCGTCAGGAGCGGCCCGTGCATGAAGTGGTGGTGGTCGATTGCGCGTCGAGCGACGACTCCGCGGAGGTTGCGGGGCGGCATCGCGCGGCCGGGCATCCGGTGCGGCTCGTGGCCGCAGGCCCGCTCACGCCTGCAGCAGCCCGCAACGTGGCGCTTACCGAGGCGGCTGGCGACCTGATCGCCTTTCTCGATGCCGACGACCTGTGGCCGGCAGGCAAGCTCTCGCGGCAGCTCGATCGCCTTTCTCGTGCGCCGCACGTCGACATGGTGAGCGGGTATGTCCGCTACTTCGAGACGGCCGATGGCTCGGGCCTCGAGCCCGCGGCCAACAGCCGCACCGAGACGATCTTCCACGTGCATCTCGGCGCATGCATCTACCGGCGTGAGACCCTCGACAAGCTGGGCGGCCGATTCGACGAGGCGCTGCTCTACGGCGAAGACGTCGACCTCATGCTGCGAGTGCGTGAGGCCGCCGTGCCGTTCACGATCCTGCGGAGCGTCGAACTCTTCTACCGGCGGC
>JBMLMS010000267.1:0-7284 GCA_049243925.1 Pirellulales bacterium | reverse complement strand
GACTGCGGCACGAAGAGTCGCACCGAGTCAGCGGGCGCACGCGCGCGTGGCGGCCAGGGCGATGCCGTGGAGCACGAGGTCGGGGATCTCGGTGGCGCCCGGAAGCGCGGCGCGGACGGCGCCGCGCCAGCCGCCGGTGAGGATCACTTCGGCGTCGCCGCCGAGCGCTGCCTGGCTCTCGGCCACGAGCCGCGCGACGGCGCCCTGGATGCCGAAGCCAATGCCTGCGGCGATCGCTTCGTGCGTCGAGCGGCCCGGCATCGGCGGCGGCGGCGACGCGCCGAGCGCGGCCACTTCGGGCAGCTTGCTCGTGCCATCGGCGAGCGCCCGGGCCATGAGGGTGGGGCCGGGGAGGATCGCGCCGCCGAGAAAGGTGCCGTCGGCCGCAAGCATGTCGACGGTGGCGGCCGTGCCGCAATCGACGACGATCGCCGCGCGGTGCGGTGTCTTCACGAGCGTCGCCGCAGCGGCCCCGCACAGCCGATCGATGCCCACCCGCTCGGGGGCCGAAACCTCTCCTGCGATCGCGAGCGGCAGATCCCCGTGGCCGACCCGGCGCTGCCGCAGCGGCCGGTGGCTCGTGGCCGACACGGCAGCGAGCGCCGCTTCGAGGCGTGCGGCTGCGGCGTCGTGGACGCTCGCCACGAGCACCACGGCCGGGCCGGGCGCGGCGCCTTGCAGCCACTGTTCGAGGTGCGCCGGTCGGAAGCCGTGGCTGTCGAGGTCGTGCCGCCGGGCGATCGCGGGCAGGCGGAGCGAGTCTGCGGTCGCGCCCGACGGGGTCACGACGGCGAGCTTGATCCGCGAGTTGCCCACGTCGGCGAGGAGCACGGTGTCGCCCGAGCAGATGGCGGGACCAGCCGCGGTCATGGCTGCGTCCTCCGTGCGGCGGCCTGCCGGGCCTCCTCCTGCTCACGCTTCTGTCGATCCATCTCTGCGGCCACGGCCGCGAGCAGGCGATCGAGGCCGATGCCCGTGACCGCGCTCACGGCGAGCACACTCCGGCCGGTCTCGGCCGCCAGCCTGGCCCGCACGTCTTCGGCGCCAGGAAGCTCTGCCTTGCTCACGATCACGATCTCAGGGCGGCGGCCGAGCTGCTCGTCGTAGAGCGTGAGCTCGGCGCGGATGGCCCGGTAATTCGCCACCGGATCGCTGCCGTCGATCGGCTCGGGCTCCACCACGTGCACCACGATCCCGGCCCGCTCCACGTGCCGCAGGAACTCGTGGCCGAGCCCCACGCCCGCGTGGGCCCCTTCGATCAGGCCGGGCAGGTCGGCGAGCACGAAGCTGCGGTCGCGGTCGATCGCCACGATCCCGAGCATCGGCGTCTTGGTGGTGAAGGCATAGTCGGCGATCTGCGGCCGGGCCCGCGAGAGCCGGGAGAGCAACGTGCTTTTGCCGGCATTGGGCAGGCCCACGAGGCCGACGTCGGCGATCACCTTGAGCTCGAGCAGCAGCCGGCGCACCTGCCCCTTTTCGCCGGGGCCAAACTCGCGCGGTGCGCGATTCGTGGAGGTCTTGAAGTGGAGGTTGCCGTTGCCACCGGCACCGCCCTTCGCCGCCACGATCGAATCGCCGGGCGTGGCGAGATCCTTGAGCACGAGCCTTGTC
The DNA here is from genome assembly GCA_049243925.1 of Pirellulales bacterium. Lineage (GTDB taxonomy): Bacteria > Planctomycetota > Planctomycetia > Pirellulales > UBA1268 > RGVT01. Next base: position 5,673 of record JBMLMS010000267.1, on the reverse strand, counting down.
GCTTCGTCGATCACCATCGTGCCCGGGGGCACGAGAAGCAGGAGATCCTGGGCCGACCGCCCGTGGCAGTTGGCTGGACCGCCCGGCTGGCCGTGTTCGGCCCGCCACTGCATCCGGTGCGCGAGCGCCGCAAGTGAATCGACTCCGGCCCGCGCCTCGAGGATCACGCTGCCGCCATCGCCGCCGTCGCCACCGTCGGGCCCGCCGAGCGGCACGTATTTTTCGCGCCGAAAGCTCGCACTGCCACGGCCGCCATCGCCGGCCGCCACTTCGATATGCACACGGTCGACAAACACTCGAGCACGCCCGATCTCGTCAGGAGCGTGCGACTACGAGGCCAGCACGTTCACCCGGCGACCTTCCTGATCGAAGCCGACGACGCCGTCGACGAGGGCAAAGAGGGTGTAATCGGTGCCCATGCCCACGTTCGTACCGGGGTGGAACTTGGTGCCCACCTGCCGCACGAGAATGTTGCCGGCCCGCACCTGCTCGCCGCCAAACTTCTTGACGCCGCGGCGCTGGGCATTCGAATCGCGTCCGTTGCGGCTGGAACCCTGACCTTTTTTATGTGCCATTTCGCACCTCCGGACGTCGTCGCCAAGTTGTCTCGAAGCAGGTCACTCCGCAGCCGGCCTGTCACCGGTTGCTACGGCCGCCTGATCGGGATCTTCATCAATTTCGTATCGGAAAACCCAGGCATGGTCAATGCCCTCGTTCACGGCCGTGGCCGTGGCGTAGATCGTCGGCCCTTCGGCCCCCAGAAGGCCGAGGAGAATCCGCGTCCGCTTGGCCGGGTCGGGCTCCGCGGCGACGGCTGTCGAGAGGGCATCGAACGCCGCCCGCGGGCCTGCGGCGGCCAGGCGGCGCTGGTCGAGGCCGAGGTCGTCGAGCACGACGAGAGCCCGCATCAGCGACAGTTCCTTGGCGAGCGCCTCCAGCCGGTCGGCCGCGGTGCCGAAGAAGGCCACAGCCTCGGCCCGCCGCACGGCGTTGCTCTCTTTTTGATCGATGGCCGTGATCACCTTCGCAAGGCCGGCGAGCGGCTGGGTGGCGAGATCCTCCGGCATGACGCCGACTCGCGCGAGGGCCGCCGCACGCTCGGCAGCGCGGGCCTCGTCTGCCGGCGCCGCCAGGCTGCGCGAAAGATCCTCGATCCATTCGATGCCGTGATCGCCGAGCAGGTCGCGGACCACCGCGCCGCGAGCCGTCGGCTCCTTGATGGCCGCCAGGCGCTCGACCACCCGCGCGAGCGGCCCGAGGGAATGGGGCACGTCGCGGTCGATCGCCTCGAAGGGCACGGCCGGCACGAGCAGATCGCGCCACGAGAGCCCCGCCTGCTCGAGCCCCTCGCGAGCCTTCGCCTTCGTGAGCGCCGGACGCCCGATCGCCTCGAGCACCCGCACGCCGATGGCCATCCGTTCGAGGAGGCCGGCATGCCCCACGCTCACTTCATCTTCTTCAAACGACACTTCGTCGCCATGCCGCCAGAAGTCGAGCCGCAGGCTCTCGAGCGCGTGCTCCGTGCCTACGCCGGGCCGATCGTCCGCCCCGATGGCCACGTCGGGATCACTCCGCCAGCGCACGGCATTGGTGAGACCGCGGACGAAGATCGAGAAGAAATCGATCCGCGGATCGATGTCGGTCCACACGGCCACGCCCCACCGTTCCTCTCCCGGCGCGAGCTCCGCCTCCACCATGCTCGCGCTGTCGTGCAGACGGCCGGCCACGCCTTCCCGGCGTCGGATCGGCTCGATCGCCTCGGGAGTCACACGGTCGAGATACCCGCGGTAGTGGATAGAGCCCTCGGGATGGGCGAGCCCCTCGACGCTTTCGAGCACGAAGTGCGGCAGGAATCGCACGGGCCCCTCGTAGGTTTCCCGCGCGAAGGCGGCCGGATCGGCAGCGGGGGCGGTGGAGCGACGGCCGCCCGTGTTCTTCACGCGATAGAGCATGTAGAGCACCCGCTTGCGGCGCATCGTGAGGTCGCTGCCGGGCAGGTCGATGTCGATGTGCCGTGGCGGCTTGTAGGCAAACTCGAGGCACCAGACATCGCGCGGATAGATGCGGTCTTTGGCCCGCTCCACAAGCGTGCCGCCAATGGAATCGCGCTTCGGCGTCCATGCCGTGTCGGCGAGGCCGCGGGTGATTTCGAGAATGTCGCCACGCTGGATCGTGTCGTCGGTGGAGACGTCGGGCGGGATGACCGTGAGCACGCCCGGGGCCAGTTCCCGAAAGCCGTCGGGCACCGCGGCACGCAGTTCCGGCATGGCCGCCAGAGCGACCATCGAGACAACAGCCAAACCACGAAGTATGCACCGCCCTGCCATGCAGACCTTTCGTTTCCGAAGTCCACTCAAGATACGAAAATCGGCTCTTTTCAGCGAAATCTGGCCGTGCGATCTCATTTATCCCAGATTTCCTTGATTTCCCATATTGCCCAAATGACAATCTCACCGTAGGCGTGAATTTCGCAGGGAACTGGCCTACGCCCGAGCCGCGATCCGAAAGACACTCCGGCGGCCCGACGCCCGCCCCGTTCTTGAGCCTCGAACGCACTCGTCAGCATCATGCTCGAACCAAACCGTCTCGATCCGCCGCGGCCGTATGCAGTGCCGCAGGCTGCAGCCGTGTGCGGTGTTGCAGCCGCGCGGAACACGAGCCTGTTCGTCTCTCCCGACGACTTCGACGGCACGGGCATCCTCGCCGGCTTCGATCCGTGCGCGTCGAACTATTGGTGGATGCCAGAGCTCCATGCCGGGGAGCCGGCCGATCTGGCGGTGACGCCCGTCGGCGCAGCAGCCGTTCACGCTGCCCGCCGCACGCCGTCGCGGCCGCAGGCAGCGGCCTGATCGACCTCCGCGGCCAGCGCGGCATAGTCTTCGGCGCCATGCGACTCCGGAGCATAGTCGAAGATCGACTGCCCGAAGCTCGGCGCCTCGGCCAGCCGGATGTTGCGGCGAATTCGCGTGGCGAACACCCGCGCGGCGGCCCACGCCGGATGCCGGGCTTCGCTCCCGGCGAAAAACGCCTCGACATCGCGGCCCACCTCCGTGGCCAGCCGTGTGCCCGCTTCGTGCATGCAGAGCGCCACTCCCAGGAGCCGCAGCCGGGGATTCACATGGTCGGCCACGAGCTCGATCGTCTCGAGCAGCTTGCTCAGGCCATGGAGCGCGAGAAAGTGGGGCTGCAGCGGCAAGAGCACCTCGTCGACCGCCGCCATCGCGTTGAGCGAGAGCAGCCCGAGCGACGGCGGACAGTCCACGACCATATAGTCGAAGGTGTCTGCGCCGCCGCTCCCCGAGCAGCGTGGGTCGGCCTCGATCCGTGTTTTGAGGATCGATTCGCGGCCGGCCCGGGTCGCGAGCGAGACTTCGGCAGCCGCAAGATCGATGTGCGACGGCACGACCACGAGGTTTTCACCGGCCGGCACACTCGCGGAAGCCAGCGATTCCGTGCCCGCGAGCACGTCGTAGGCCGACACCGGATGCGACCCCGGCACAACGCCCACGTGGAGCGTTGCATGGGCCTGCGGGTCGAGGTCCACGAGGCACACGCGCCGGCCAGCCCGCGCGAGGGCGACGGCGAGATTCACCGACGTCGTCGTCTTGCCGACGCCGCCTTTGCGGTTTGCCACGGCGATCGCACGCATGCCTGCCCTCGTTTCGGCCCCGGACTTCCCGGGGGTTGTGGAGAATAGGCCTTGCCCCGTCGCTTCAAAAGGCCGGTTTCCCTGGCAAATCAGAGGCCATCGACCCACTTTGCCAGGCCGCGGCCGATCCGCCCCAGCCCCACCCGCCCGGGCTTCCCCAGCACCGCGACGCTCCCAGTTTGCTCGTCGAGGTCGATCACGAGCGTGGCTCGCGCCGCCGGCACCTTTGGATCGGAAAACACGAACGCGAGATCCCAGGCATCGTCCGGAAGCCGCTCCGCCCCGGCGGGCTGTGCCCAGGCGAAGTTGGCATCCTCGACGAGGCCGCGTCGCAGATGGACGAGCCCCTTGGCGTGCGTCACGTCGCGCGCCGCCGTGGCAACGAGCCGGCCCGGCCCGGCGCCCGGGGCCAGTGTCAGCAGTTCGACATGGGGCGCGGCTGCCACCAGCCGGGCCACCTCGGAGCCGTAGAAATCGAGACAGCGGCGCGTCTGCAACCGCTGGTAGGCGATCCCCGTGGCAGCGGCGACGAGCCCCAGGAGCACGATCCCCACCACGAGCGAGCGGCCCCGGGCCGCGGGCATGCCCGACCTGCTCGCAGACGTCGCCATGGCCGGTTCCTTCGGAGTGGATGATCGCCGCCAGAGGCCATGTATACTCGGGCGGTCGTGATTCCTGAAGAGATGCGGAGCGCTGCCGATGCCGAACGCCTTCGACCCCTATCGTGAAGCACTGGTCGTTGAACACCACACGGCCTGGCCCGACGACTACGACGACTGGGCCCGCGCCGACAAGGCCCGCGTCGAGACGCTCCTGCATGCGAGCCCGGCCGATGCATCCGAGCTCGACTACGTACGGCAGCACACGGGATTCGCCCGCGTGATCACCGTCACGCCGGCCGACCTCGAGCGCGTGAGCGTGGCCTGACCGTGTCGACCCGCACGATCCGCCTCCGACTCGACGGTGCGTCTGCCTCCGACCGTTCCTACGCAATCGTCGTCGGCCAGGGTGTGATCGACTCGCTCGGCACCGCCCTCGGCGGCGCCGCCGCCCGCCGCGCCGTCGTGGTCGCCGACGCCGCCATCGCCGCCACGCATGCCGCCCGCGCGATCGCGAGCCTCGGGCGTGAAAAGATCGAAACGACGCTGCTCGTCGTGCCGTCGGGCGAGTCGTCGAAGTCAGCCGCCGAGGCCGCCCGCCTCTGGAACGAGTTCGCCCGCCTGGCAGTCGACCGGCGCACCCACGTGGTCGCGGTGGGCGGCGGTGTCGTCGGCGATCTCACCGGCTTCGTGGCGGCCACGTTCGGCCGCGGCCTCCCGCTCTGGCAGGTGCCGACGACGCTCGTCGCCCAGGTGGATAGCGCCATCGGCGGCAAGACGGGCATCAACCTCGACACGGGCAAGAACCTCGTGGGCGCCTTCTGGCAGCCGCGCGGAGTCATCGCCGACATCGACACGCTCGCCACGCTCCCCGACCGCGAATTCACGAGCGGCCTCGCCGAGGTGCTCAAGTATGGCGTGATCCTCGACGCCGATCTCTTTGCCTGGCTCGAAGCGAACGCTCCGGCGATCCGCCGCCGCGACCCCGCGGCCCTGCTGCACATCGTGGAACGCTCGGCCGCCCTCAAGGCGCACGTCGTCGAACGCGACGAACACGAAACGAGCGGCCTCCGGGCGATCCTCAACTACGGCCACACATTCGCCCACGCCTTCGAGACCGCCGCCGGCTACGGCACGCTCCTGCACGGCGAAGCGGTGGCGATCGGCATGGCCGCCGCCGCGCGGCTCGCCGCCGCCATGGACCGCGTGGGCGCCGACGTCGTCGGGAGACAAGACGCACTCCTGCGAGCGCTCGGCCTCCCTGTGACCGCGGCCGACCTCGCGTGGACGCCGACGACGCCTGAAGAACTGATCACGATCATGGGTCGCGACAAGAAGACCGTCGACGGCCGGCTCCGCTTCGTGCTCCCGACCCGGATCGGCCACGTCGAGCTCGTCGACGACATCGACGCCGATCTCGTCCGC
>JBMLMS010000266.1:0-5860 GCA_049243925.1 Pirellulales bacterium | reverse complement strand
ACCTTCACGAAGTCTTCCGCGTTCTCCACCTTGTCTTCGGAGAGCTCCGAAATGTGGAGCAGCCCCTCGAGGCCGTCTTCCAGGCCCACGAACACGCCGAAGTTCGTGATCTTCGTGATCGTGCCGTTCACGACGTCGCCCGCCTTGTAGCGCGACGGGATGTCGCCCGTCCACGGGTCGTCGGCCATCTGCTTGAGGCCGAGGGCGATCCGGCGACGCTGCTGGTCGACCGAGAGTACCTTGCACTCGATCTCCTGCCCCTTGTCGACCATCTCGCTGGGGTGCGTCACCTTGCGCGTCCACGACATGTCGGTCACGTGGAGCAGGCCGTCGATGCCGTCGTCGATCTCGATGAAGGCGCCGTAGTTCGTGAGATTTCGCACCACGCCCTTGACGATCGCGCCCGGCGGGTAGTCGGCGGCCACCTTTTCCCAGGGATTCTGCTGGGTCTGCTTCATGCCGAGCGAGATTTCCTGCTTTTCCTTGTTGATGGCGAGCACCACCACCTCGACCTCGTCGCCCGGCTTCACGAGCTCGCTCGGGTGGCTGACCCGCTTCGTCCAGCTCATCTCGGAGATGTGCACGAGCCCCTCGACGCCGTCTTCGAGCTTCACGAACGCGCCGTAGCTCATCACGTTGACCACCGTGCCCATGCAGACGGTGCCCACCGGATACTTGTCGGCCACCTTGGCCCACGGGCTCGCCGTGCGCTGCTTCATGCCGAGGGCGATCTTCTCGCGCTCGCGGTCGATGTGCAGCACCTGCACCTCGATCTCCTGGTCGATCTGCACCATCTCGCTGGGGTGGCCGATCCGGCCCCACGACATGTCGGTGATGTGGAGCAGGCCGTCGATGCCGCCGAGATCGACGAACGCGCCGAAGTCGGCGATGTTCTTGACGATGCCGCGCCTCACCTGGCCCACTTCGAGCAGCTCCATGAGCTGCTTCTTCCGCTCGGCCCGCTCCTGCTCGATGAGCGCCCGCCGCGACACCACGATATTGCGCCGCGCTTCGTCGATCTTGAGCACGAGGCACTGGATCGCCCGGCCGCAGTAGTCGCCGATGTCGGCGGGGCGGCGGATGTCGACCTGGCTCGCCGGCAGAAACACGTTGACGCCCGAGATGTCCACGAGCAGGCCGCCCTTGATCTTGCGGGTGACGTAGCCGGTGACGACGTCGTTTTCCTTGACGCTCTCCATCACGCGCAGCCAGTCTTCGATCCGGCGCGCCTTCCGCTTCGAGAGCGTGATCAGCCCCCGCTGCTCCTCCTGCTGGCCGTCTTCGAACTCTTCCAGCAGCACCTTGACGGTGTCGCCGATCTGCGGCGGCGGCTCCGATTCATCCCACTCGTTGCGTGGGATGTGGCCTTCGCTCTTGTAGCCCACGTCGACGAGCACGAACTCGTCGTCCACCCGCAAAATCTTCCCCATCAACACCGAATTCACCGCGAGGGTGGAGGTGCCCACCGAGTATTCGCCGGCGTCGGCGCCGGCCATGGCCAGTTCGAGTTCCTGGTCGAGTTCGTCTCCAAGTTCAAGTTCGCGGATGAGGTTGCGGTTGACCATGCGTGTGGGGTTTCGGGGGTAAACGGGGTAAGAGGAACGGGTCGCTCGGGCCACGGAAAATCGAGTTCCGGAGTGTAGCAGCGGCGTCTGCCGCCAACAATCGAGTGTTTTGCCACGGCCGCGTCACTTGCCCAGCCCACATTCGGGCCCTTGCTGCCGATCGCCGCCCGTCGTGGCCGCCGATACCTCCTGCATGATCCGGTCATGCCTCGTGGCCCTCGTCGTCGCCTCTGCCGCCCTGCCGGCCTGGGGCCAGTTTTTGGAGTCGGAGCAGGCCAGCGCCGGCCCCACGCTCGGCGACGCGCGGCAGCAGAAGTTCAAGGTGGGCCTCGAGGTGACGGCCGACGGCGGTCCCTGCCGGGGCGTCTACGCCACGCTCCCCGTGCCGGCCGACTGGCCCGAGCAGAAGGTGGTGATCGTGGCGGAGGATCTCTCGCCCGACGTGCGGTCGCTGCGGTATCGCACGCTGCCCGGCGGCGTGAAGCAGATGGTGGTGGAGATTCCCGACCTGCCCGCCGGGGAGACGGCCCGGGCGGTCGTGACGTTTTCGCTCGACCGCGCGGCCATCATCGCCCCGGCCGATCCCACGTCGCTCGCTCCCCCGGAGAAGCCCGATCGGGCCCTGCGGGCCTTCCTCGGCCCCAGCCCGTATGTCGAAACACGGCACCCGAAGATCATCAAGCTCGCGAAGACCACCGGCGAGGATCTCGCCGGCTGGCGGAAGGTGGAGGCGCTCTACGACACCGTGCGCGAGAAGGTGGAATACCGCAACGGCGAGCTGAAGGGCGCCGCGCGGGCCCTCGCCGACGGCTGGGGCGACTGCGAAGAGCTCACGTGCCTGTTCATCGCGGTGTGCCGCGCGGAGGGCATCCCGGCCCGCACGGTGTGGGTCGAGGGCCACTGCTATCCGGAATTTTATCTCGTCGACGGCACGGGGCAGGGGCACTGGTTTCCCTGCCAGGCGGCCGGCGCCCGCGCCTTCGGCGGCATGCCCGACCAGCTCCCGATCCTGCAGAAGGGCGATTCGTTCCGCGACCCCGACCGCCCGGGCAAGACGCTCCGCTACGTCTCGGAATTTATCCGCGGCTCAGCCGTCGACGGCGGCGGATCGCCCAGGGTGAAGTGGATCCGCGAGCCCGCGTGATGCTCGAGGTGAAAACCGAGAGACGGAGGCGAGGGGGTCGGCGAACGCTCGAGGAGCATTGGGCCGCCGCGGCCCACGCGACAAGACTTTTGCCGCCCCCGAGCCGGCGCATCAACCGGTTCGCGAACGCTACTCCGCGCCTGCGATCAAGGGCTCGCCGAACACCGTGGCGTTTTCCTTGGCCACCGGCATGAACCAGCGCGGCACGATCGGCAGGCCCGCCTCGCGCCACACCGCGTCGACGCGGTCGCCGGCGAGCTTCACGATCTTCTCGCGGCCCCGGCCCGTCACGGCCGAGCGATCGGCCCATGGCGTCACCGGGCCATCGAAGCCCGCATCCCGTGCCTGCACGAGCACTGCTGCGGTGTTGATCGTGCCGGCGTCGCCGGGCAGCAGCCGCTGGTTGGCATGCAACTCAGCCCCTGGCACGTCTCGCGGGGCGTCGGAGAGGCGAACCTCCACGATTCGACCCTTCGGCACCTTCGCGACCATGTCGGGCCCTTCGCCGGTGACGTGCAGCGCCCACGTATCGACGATCGCCCCGATGCTCGGGTGCGACACGGCCACGAGGCCGAGGAGGCCTTCGAACGTGTTGATGAACTGGCCACCCTTGCCCTCGCTCGCTTCCTTCTCTGGCTGAATCGCGAGGCCGAGCATGATGCCGTGCTTGGCGAGCATGTCGCCCACGGTGTCGAGCCGCTTGCGATGCAGCTCGAAGAAGTCTTTGAACGAATGCTCGTCACTCGCCGGGGCGACGGTCGCCGCCGCACGCAAGGCCTCGGTGGCGTGGGCGAGCTCCAGCCGCTTGGGCAGGAGGGCGAGATCGCGGTCGAACGCCTCGTCGTCGGCACCCAGATCGAGCGGCAGGTGAAACATGCCGCTCTTGAGACGGGCGCTCACCATCAGCCGCCGGGCGTGCTCCACCCCGTACACCTCGGCCTGCTGCTGGAAATCGACGATGTCGATGTCCATCGAGTCGAATCCGAACGACAGGGCCAGCTCGATCAGCTCGCTGGGGCGTCCGGACAGGGGAAGGCCGATCGTGCTCAGGTTACGGAACATGGCGCCCATGGGGGTGTGAAATCTCCGGGTTCAAAATGCGGGCCCCACAGTATGCCCGACGAACAGGGTATTTTGAAGCGGCCATGTCGCTTCTCGAAGCCATCACGCTCGGAATCGTCCAGGGGCTCACGGAGTTCCTGCCGATTTCGAGCACTGCGCACCTCCGCATCGTGCCCGCCCTGTGCGGCTGGGACGACCCGGGGGCGGCCTACTCCGCCGTGATCCAGTGCGGCACGCTGGCCGCCGTGTGCGCCGCCATGCGGCACGACATCGCCCGCCTCGCCACCGGCTTCCTGGCCGGCCTCCGCTCCGGCCGACCGCTCGCCACGCCGGAGTCGCGCACGAGCCTCCTCATCATCCTCGGCACGGTGCCGATCGTGGCCGTCGGCTTTGCGGCCCGGCAGCTGATCCGGGGGGAGGCCCGGCGGCTCGAGGTGGTGACCGGCGCCCTGCTCTTCACCACCTGCCTGATGGCGGCGGCCGAGTGGCTTGCCTGGCGCCGCGGCCGGCGCGGCGCGGCGGGCCGACACGGCCTCGACGCGGTCACGTTCGGCGACGGGCTCGCGATGGGCCTCGCGCAGGTGCTCGCCCTCGTGCCGGGAACGTCGCGGAGCGGAGTCACGATCTCCTCGGGCATGGCGACCGGCCTCGACCGGGCCACGGCGGCACGCTTCTCGTTTTTGCTCTCGCTGCCTGCGGTCGCGGCGGCGGGCCTCCTCGAGGCGTGGCAGCAACGGGCTGCGATTTTCGGATCGAGCGATGCCGCGCTCGAAACGGTCGTCGGCACGCTCACGGCTGCCGTCGTCGGCTACGCGTCGATCCGCTGGCTCCTCAGGCTGCTCACGAGCCACACGCTCTGGCCGTTCATCGCCTACCGGCTCGGGCTGGCAGGCGTGCTCGTGTGGATGCTCGGGGCGAGTGCCGCCAGGTCCATCCCCAGCCTCTTCGCCTTCTTGTAGAGCGTGGTGCGGTTGATGCCGAGCGCCTTCGCGGCGGCATCGCGCCGCCAGCCGTGGCGGTCGAGCGCGTCGATGATCATCTGCCGCTCGGGGTGCGTGAGCGCCACCTTCAGCGAGCACGCGGCCGGGCCCACGGCCACGGGAAGCGTCAGCGACGCCCCGCGGCCGCCCCCGAGCGTCGGCAGATCGGCCACGCCGACGAGCGAACCACGGCCAAGAAACACGGCCCGTTCCACGGCATGCTCGAGCTCGCGAACATTGCCGGGCCAGTCGTGCGTGAGGAGCGCGGCGAGGGCCGCAGGCGTGAAGCCCTCCACCTGCCGGCAGGCCCTGCCTGCGGCCATCCGTAGGAAGTGCTCCGCGAGCGCGGGAATGTCGGCGGTGCGATCCCGCAGCGTTGGCATCTCGATCGTCACCACGTTGATCCGCCAGAACAGGTCGGCCCGAAACCGGCCGGTGGCGACGAGGCTCGCGAGGTCTTCATTGGCGGCCAGAATCACGCGGGCGTCGACGGTGTGTGTCTTGCTGCCGCCCACGGCCTCGAACTGCATCGATTGCAGCACCCGCAGGAGCTTCACCTGCAGCGCCGGCGACGCCGTGGCGATCTCGTCGAGAAAGATCGTGCCGCCGTCGGCCTGAAGAAACTTTCCGGGCCGGTCGGCGACGGCGCCCGTGAACGCCCCGGCCACGTGGCCGAAGAGTTCGCTTTCGAGGAGCGTCTCGGAGAGGCTGCCGCAGGCCACCTCGACAAACCGGCCCGCCCGGCCACTCCGTCGATGGATCTCGCGGGCCAGCAGCGACTTGCCCGTGCCCGTTTCCCCGGTCACGAGCACGCTCACCGGCGTGGTGGCAACACGGTCGACAAGGTCCGTGATCCGGCAGATCGCCGGATGCGATCCGAGCAGGGTGTCGGACGGCGGCGGGGCGACACGGGACGATGCAGGCACGGGTGGAATCTCCGGGAGCGACAACTGCCACCTCTTTCCTAGGTCGCAAAATGGCGACGGCAAAGTCGCCGTGGGGCGACAAGTCACCGGAATCGACACACCCTGCCCGTCACAAGCCGCACGACCGGCATGACTGGATGGCGGGTTAACGCGACTGCCACGGCTTAGATGGGGCGAGCCGGC
>JBMLMS010000265.1:0-1396 GCA_049243925.1 Pirellulales bacterium | reverse complement strand
CGCCCGCACGGCGGGTTGGGCACGACGCCTGCTCGAGATGCCGTTCGAGCAGGAGGGGCCGGCGCTCGCCGACCACGTCGTGATCGCCGGCTTCGGGCTCAACGGCCGGAATCTCGCCGCCGCGCTCGGGGAATTTGGAGTGCCGCACGTGATCCTCGAGCTCAATCCGGAAACGGTGCGCCGCGAGCGACTGGCGGGCCGCGACATCCGCTACGGCGACTGCACCCGCGCCGCTGTGCTCGCACACGCGAGCCTCGAACGAGCACGGGCCTACGTGATCGCGATTTCCGATCCGGCGAGCACCAGGCGGAGCGTGCGGATCGCCCGGGAGATCGCCCCCGCGGTGCGAATCCTCGTGCGCACGGAGCACCTTGCGGAGGTCGACGAGCTCGAGTCGCTCGGGGCCGACGACGTGATTCCGGCCGAGTTCGAAACGGCGCTGGCCCTCTTCGATCGGGTGCTCGGGATCTACGACGTTCCCGAGCCGACGATTGACGGGCTCCTTGCGAAGATGCGGCTGGAAAACTACGGCGTGTTGCGAGCGGCCCGTCGGCCGCGGCCGGAGGCAGGCCCCGTTTCCCCTCCGGACGCTCCGCGTGCATGATGGAGGCAGGCCGGACCACCGTTCTGCGGAGCCCTGACAGATGCGTACCTCGATGATCTTGGCGTCGGCGGTGGCGATCATGGGGACGGCCTCTGCGGCGGCCGAGGTGTGGCCGCAGTGGCGCGGCCCAGACGGGCAGGGGCATGCGGTGGCCGCCCAGGGCCTGCCGATCACCTGGAGCGAGACCGAGCACGTCGCCTGGAAAACGCTCCTTCCCGGTCGCGGCTGGTCGTCTCCGGTGCTCGACGACCGGCATGTCTGGCTGACGACCGCCGTCGAGATCGCGGCCGACGAGGCCGAGAAGCCCGCCCTGCTCGCCGCCAGCTCGAACAGCCAGCCGGTCGAGGTGGCCCGCGCGGTCACGATGCGGGCGATCGCCGTCGATCGAGACACGGGCCGGATCGTCCACGACGTCGAATTGTTCACCGTCGAGAAGCCACAACCGATCCACAAGCTCAACTCCTACGCATCGCCGTCACCCGTGCTCTCCGGCGGGAAGCTGTTGTGCCACTTCGGCGACTACGGCACGGCCTGCGTCGACACAAGCAGCGCCATGGTGGTCTGGGTCAACCGCGACCTGCGGCTTGATCACATGAACGGCCCGGGGAGCACCCCCGCGGTGTGGCATGACAAGCTCGTGATCCCCTGCGACGGCAGCGACGTGCAGTACATCGCAGCCCTCGACACGGGCACCGGGAAGGTCGCCTGGAAGACGCCGCGGTCGGGAACGCTCAACGACAATCCCGACCTCAAGAAGGCGTATGGCACGCCGCTCGTGCTCGCGCTCGACGG
>JBMLMS010000264.1:0-1717 GCA_049243925.1 Pirellulales bacterium | reverse complement strand
TGAACGACAGGATATGGTGGTCGCGGCCGGTGCCCTGGCCCATTGGCGTGCGGCCGAACTCGCCTCCCCAGAGCACGAGCGTGTCGTCGAGCAGGCCACGGCGGGCGAGGTCTTCGATGAGGCCCGCCGAGGCTCGATCGACGGCCGCCGACGCATCCTTCATGCCTTCCTCGATTCCGCCGTGATGGTCCCAATTGCGATGGTAGAGCTGGATCATTCGCACGCCGCGCTCGGCGAGCCGCCGGGCGAGCAGGCAATTCGATGCAAACGAGCCATCGCCCGGCTGCTTCACTCCGTAGAGGTCGAGCGTTTCCTGCGTCTCGCCGGCGAAGTCAGCGAGTTCCGGCACGCTCGTCTGCATGCGGAAGGCCATTTCGTATTGGGCGATCCGCGTGGCGATCTCCGGGTCGTTCTGCTCCGCGGCGAGCAGACTATTGAGCCGGCCAATCTCTTCTACCACCTGCCGCTGGGTGCTCTGGCAGACGCCCTCGGGATTGCCGATGTAGTGCACGGCATCACCCCTCGACTGAAACATGATCCCTTGGAATCGGCTCGGCAGCACGCCGCTCGACCATTGCCGGGCCGAGATCGGCTGCTGGCCGGTTTTGCCGGCCGACGTGAGCACGATGAAGCCGGGCAGCTCCTGCGTGGCCGAGCCGAGCCCGTAGAGTAGCCACGAGCCCATGCTCGGCCGGCCTTTGATGATCGAGCCGGTGTTCATGAAGGCGTGGGCCGTGTCGTGGTTGATCTGCTCCGTCTGCATGGAGCGAATCACGCACAGCCGATCGGCCTGTCGGGCGATGTTCGGAAAGAGGTCGCTCACCTCGATGCCCGAATCGCCGTGCCGCTTGAAGCCTACGAACGAACCCCTGGCCTTGAGCACCGCGTTTTGCAGCTGGGCGAGCTGCTGCCCCTTCGTGAACGACTCGGGAAACTCCTTGCCATCGAGCTCCTTGAGCGCAGGCTTCCAGTCGAACGACTCGAACTGCGACGGGCCGCCCGCCATGCAGAGGAAGATCACGCGCTTGGCCTTCACCGGCAGGTGAGGAGCCTGCAGTGCGCCGCTCCAGTCTGCGGGCTTCGGCAGGCCGGCGGGCTGTGCGACGCCGGCCAGCGCCTCGGGGCCGAGCATGGCCAAGGCGATGCCGCCGAGGCCGTAGGCGTTTTGGCGGAGAAAACTCCGACGTGCGATTTCGAGTGGGTCGTGGAGAGCCATTTATTTTTCTCCTCGGGCGTTCACCGGCTCAGGGGCGGCAAAAGTCTCGTCGCGTGGGCCGCGGCGGCCCAATGCTCCTCGAGCGTTCGCCGACCCCCTCGCCTCCCGCCGTTGATTTTCCATATCAAGTTCATCACAGCCCGGTCCTTGCCTAGTAGCGGGTAATGACTTCCTGCGTGTTCAGGAGTACACGAGCGAGTTGGGCCCACGCGGCGTGTTCGATCGGATCGAGCTGAGGGCGAGGGGCGTGGCCCACGGCGAGCGATTGTTTTGCGTCGGCTGGAGTAGCTGCAAAGACTTCCCGCTGGGCTGCAAGGAAGGCCATCAGCGACGCCAGTTCCTGCTCGCGCGGTTCGCGATTGACGGCCTTGCGGTAGGCGAGGCGGATCCGGGAGGCATCGCCATCCGCGGCGTGATTTTCGAGGAGCCATGCTGCGAACGCTCGTGCCGCTTCGACGAACACGGGATCGTTCAAGAGCGTGAGGGCTTGCTGGGGCGTGT
>JBMLMS010000263.1:0-23442 GCA_049243925.1 Pirellulales bacterium | reverse complement strand
GTGACAGAAGCGTGGAGGGAGGACTACAATCGCGTCCGTCCGCATGGTGCTCTGGACAACCGGACGCCGTCGGAGTTCGCGCGGCCGGTAGATGGGCATGCCCATCTACCGGCCGCGCATGGCTAACAACCCGGCTGGTACCAAGTTGGGGGCAGCGTCAGCCTCGCTCACGACTCCTGTGTTGACGCCCCGCTGGGAATGTCTATAGCATGGATACATGCAAAAGATACAGATTTTGTTTCCCGATCCGGTGATGGATCGCCTGCGGGCCGTGGCGCGGCACCAGGATCGACCGGTCAGCGAACTCGTGCGCCGGGCTGTCGATCGACTGCTCGAGCAAGTCCCCGAGAAGCCATTGTCGCCGCCGCGTTCCTTTCCGACGTTTCACGGCGGCGGCGTGCTTGTGGACGCCGGCCGATTGAAGGACGTGCTCCACGGCTTCGATGATGATGCCGGAACGAAGGGTGGCGATACGTGCCGCAGGGCTCGGCGGCGGAAACGCTGACATGAAGAGCCTCGACACAAACATTCTTCTCTACGCCGCCGACCAAGACTGTCGTGAGCACGACGCTGCGATTCGATTGGTCAATGCCGCCCTCGGCTCACCCACTGAATGGATGCTGTCAGACCAGGTGTTGTTCGAGTTGTACGCTGGCCTACGTCATCCGGGAGTCTTTGCCAAACCTTTATCGGCGGCAGAAGCGGCGAAAAGAGTAGCTTTTCTCAGGGATGAGTCGGGGTTTTCGTTTTGCTGCTACGAACTGCGATCCTGGCCGACGATCCGCACCGGCCTCGCAACCCCGGCCTTTCCTCGGCGGCGCATCTATGACTTCGTGCTGGCGGTGACGCTCCGCAGCAATGGCGTGGACGAGTTCTACACCCGGAATATCGCGGATTTTCGCGACGCCGGTTTCAAGCACCTCATCAATCCGATCGACTGACCAATTGACGCGGCGTGGGCCACGCGCTTGGCACCGTCTCTATGGAGCCTCAGCGGGGGGCCGCAGGCTGCCGCACGACCGCACTCCGGCCCGCAAGGCGATCGAGCTTCTCGACAATGTCACGGACGACGCGGTCAGCCCGCCGTGACGCCGCTCGACTTTGCGCAGCAGTTCTTGAACTTCTTGCCACTGCCGCAGGGGCACGGATCGTTGCGGCCGACCTTCCCGCCGAGGTTGCGGATCGGCTCGAGATTCACCGCCTCGGCGCGGGAATCGGTCGCGGCGGCCGCCTGCTGCGGCTCCTCCTGGGCCGAGAGGGCCGCCGCCGACGGGGCCTCGGCATGGATCGCAGCCGTTTCGCGGAACGTGCTCTTCACCTCGTCGTCCGCGACCTGCTCGATCCGGTAGACGATGTCCACGACCCGCTCGTCGATCGCCTTCCACATGAGGTCGAAGGTGCGCATCCCTTCGCGCTTGTACTCCACTTTGGGGTCGACCTGGGCGTAGCCGCGGAGGCCGACGCTCGACCGCAGATGATCCATCGCCAGAAGGTGATCCTTCCAGGCGTTGTCGAGAATCTGCAGGACCACCGCCCGCTCCATCCGCCGCATGTCGTCGCCATACTTCGCCTCGCGCTCGGCATACACCTCGCGGGCCTTGCGCTTGACGATTCTTTTGAAGGCCTCGGCGTCGTGGCCGGCTGCCTCGGCCTCGGCGAGCTCCGTGGCCGTGAGGGCGTGGCCAAAACGCCACTCCGTCCAGCCGCAGGCGCTCCGCACGCCGAAGTCGGGGGCCAGGAACCGGGCGCCGTCGGAAAGATCGACGCGGTGGATCGCCTCGCGGGCCTTTTCCTGGAGGACGTCGGCCACCGCATCGCGGCCGGCCCGCTTCAGATCACGATCGTTGACCGAGAGCTTCCAGCGCGAGTTGGCGAACGAAGCGAGCGCGGCCCAGTTCCACTCGCCCTCCTCCTCGCTGGCCGGCAGATTTTCTTCGACCGCCTCGTAGATCATGGCCGCCGACTGCCGCACCGCCTCTTCCACGGCCAGCCGCTCCGCCTCTTCGGGCGTCATGCCGCGGTAGTCGGCCGCTTCGAGCTCGCACGCCAGCCGCTCCGACGCCCACGCGGCGAACGTCTGGGTTCCGTAGTCCTTGTCGAGAAACGTGCCGATGTTTTGATCGATCTGACGGTCGACCATGTCGAGCACGATCTCGCGGCAGTCGGCGTCGCCGTCGGTGTGGTCGAGGATCTTCTGGCGGAAGCCGTAGACCCGCTTCCGCTGCTCGTCCATCACCTCGTCGTATTCGAGGAGATTCTTGCGGACCTCGAAGTTGCGCTCCTCGACCTTCTTCTGGGCCGCCTCCACCCGCCGCGTCACCATCCGGCTCTCGATCGCTTCGCCATCCTGCATGCCGAGCCGCGTGAGCACGTTCTTCACCCACTCGCCGGCGAAGATCCGCATCAGATCGTCTTCAAGCGAAAGGAAGAATCTGCTCGACCCCGGGTCACCCTGCCGGCCGCAGCGGCCACGGAGCTGGAGATCGATGCGGCGGGCCTCGTGCCGCTCGGTGCCGATGATGTGCAGCCCGCCCATCGAACGGACCTGCTCTCCCTCGGCCTTCATGTTTTCACGGGTCGAGATCTCCTTGACGAGCGCCTCCCACTCGGCGTGCGGCACGTCGAGCCGCGTCGCATACGTGTCTTGGAGCTTGGCCCAGACGAGCGTGTCGGGATTGCCGCCCAGGATGATGTCGGTGCCACGGCCGGCCATGTTGGTGGCGATCGTCACCGCGCCATGCCGCCCGGCCTGGGCGATGATCTCGGCTTCGCGCTTGTGCTGCTTGGCGTTCAGCACCTGGTGATCGACGCCGCGCTTCTCGAGCAGGTCGGAGAGCCGCTCGCTCTTTTCTATCGAGACGGTGCCCACGAGCACCGGGCAGCCGTGCCGCTCGATCTCCTTCACCTTCTCGCGCGGAATCGTCTCTGTGTCGCGGGTGCCCTTGGGCTCGAATTCGAGGGCCGCAGCGGTTTCGCCCAGGAGCTTTCCGATCTTCCACGAGCCGTCGGTCATCGCCAGCGTGTCGAAACGGTGGAGCCGCTCCACCTCGTCGGCCACGGCGATCCATTTTTCACGCTCGGTGCGGTAGATCACGTCGGGATGGTTGATCCGCTTCATGCCCCGGTTGGGCGGGATCGCGATCACGTCGAGCTTGTAGATCTTCCAGAACTCGCTCGCCTCGGTCATGGCGGTGCCGGTCATGCCGGCGAGCTTCCGGTAGAGCTTGAAGAAGTTTTGCAGCGTGACGGTGGCGAGCGTCTGCGACTCCTCCTTCACCCGCACGCCCTCCTTCGCCTCGACGGCTTGGTGGAGGCCGTCGGACCACTGGCGGCCGGGCATGAGGCGGCCGGTGAACTCGTCGACGATCACCACCTCGCCGTTCTGCACGACGTAGTTCACGTCGCGCTTGTAGAGATGGTGCGCCTTGAGGGAGTTGTCGATGAGGTGCGGCCACTCCATGTTGCCGGCGGTGTAGAAGCTCTCGACGTCGGCCAGCTTTTCGGCCACCCGCACACCCTCTTCCGTGAGGGCCACGGTGTGCTCCTTCTCCTTCACCTCGAAGTGCACGTCGGGCTGGAGCTTGCGGGCGATCTGGTCGGCCCGCGAATACTTGCTCACGTCGTCGTGGGCGGGGCCCGAAATGATGAGCGGGGTGCGGGCCTCGTCGATGAGGATGTTGTCGACCTCGTCGACGATCGCGAAGTTGAGCGGGCCCTGGGCCTGCTGCATGTGCTTGGGGAAGCGGTCGTCGCCGCGGGCGGCCATCCGCATGTTGTCGCGCAGGTAGTCGAAGCCGAATTCGTTGTTGGTGCCGTAGGTGATGTCGCAGGCGTAGGATTTCTGCCGCTCGCCCGAATCCATGCCCGACTGGATCGCGCCCACCGTCAGGCCGAGCCCCATGTAGAGCGGGCCCATCCATTCCATGTCGCGGCGGGCCAGGTAGTCGTTGACCGTGACCACGTGCACACCCTTGCTCTCGAGAGCGTTGAGATAGGCCGGGAGCGTGGCCACGAGCGTCTTGCCCTCGCCGGTGATCATTTCGGCGATCGCCCCGGAGTGGAGCACCATGCCGCCGATCAACTGCACGTCGTAGTGCCGCATGCCGAGAAACCGCTTGCCCCCCTCGCGGCACACGGCGAAGGCCTCGACGAGGATGTCGTCGAGCGTCTCCCCGGCCGCCAGCCGCCGTTTGAACTCGGCCGTCTGGCCGCGCAACTCGGCCTCCGTCATGGCCTGGTACTTCGGCTCCAGCGAATTGATCGCCTCGATCTTGGGCTCGAGCCGGCGCACGTAGCGGGCGTTCGACGAGCCGAAGAGCCCGGTCAGAAACCGCTCCAGGCGGGTGCCGGCCCCGGCGGCGGCGTTGGAGAGACCATCCCAGAGGCGTTCGAGCTGTTGCATTGGAGACCGTGGCGGGGCGAAAGGTGGGCCAATTCCCGATTCTCACGGCCGCGAGCCACATGGGTCAAGGCACAAGTCGGCCCCCGAGGGCCGCCTCGCTGCGGCATCGCGCGGCCGAAAACAGGCTTTGTGGCGGCAATTTCGCCCCGCCGATTTTTTCGACTACCCAGAATTTCCCGTGGCCCGTTAGGGTGCTCGGAGTTTGGTGGCCCGTGGGCGTCCTGCGGGCCGCGGCCGCGTGCGGTGTGTCCGAATGTGGATGCCCTGCGATGCGGTCCCGTTTCTTATTAGGAGAATCTCATGATGCGTCTTCCCACGATCTTCACCGTCCTGTGTGCCGTCGCCGTCAGCCTGATGGTCGCCGACACCGCCTCCGCTGCCGGTCGCGGCCGCCGTGCAGCCGCCAGCTGCGATTGCGCCCCGGCCTGTGCCGAGCCCGCCTGTGCCGCTGCCGAGCCGGCCTGCTGTGCCGCCGAGCCGGCGTGTGCCGCCGCCGAACCGGCCTGCTGTGCAGCTGAACCCGCCTGCGGTGCCGAGCCGGCCTGCTGCGGGAGCCAGCCGACCCACCGTCGCGCCCGTCGCGGCCTGTTCTCCGGCCGGCGTGCCCACCACGGCGGCAGCACGAGCGGCTGCGCGAGCTGCTGCGAAGAGCCGGCCTGCTCGGCCGAGCCCTGCTGCAACGCGGGCTGATCGGGCCAGCGGTCAGGCATCCGCCTGAATCCGGTGCTTACGAACGCGGCGGGGGACACGATGTCCCCCGCCGCTGTCTTTACGGGACGGCGCGGCATCGTGCCGCCCGTCCCTTGGCCGGCCTCCGCCGGCTGGAGTTGACCCGGCCGGCTGTGTTTACGGGACGGCGCGGCATCGTGCCGCCCGTCCCTTGGCCGGCCTCCGCCGGCTGGTTGTGACCCGGGCCTCCGGCCCTGGCGCTTTCGCGCTGGCGGTCATGGTGTGCCATCTCAGGCGGCACGTCGGCGCGTGTCCAGGGAGCGCCGGTAGGCTTCGATCGCGAACCTGATCACTTCGAGGGCATCGAACAGGTTCGCTTGCCCGCTGTCGAATGAGTGCGCTGCGGCCTTGATCTCCGCCAGCGCATGAATTGCGAGACTCGCCGGCGTGCGACGTTTTTGCTCAGACATATGTGCCTCCTTGCACAAGGATT
Organism: Pirellulales bacterium; assembly: GCA_049243925.1. GTDB lineage: Bacteria > Planctomycetota > Planctomycetia > Pirellulales > UBA1268 > RGVT01. The sequence goes on along the minus strand of JBMLMS010000263.1, from coordinate 17,878 downwards.
CGCCGACACATCCTGGTCAGCGAAGATGGCACCTTAGCCGCGTCTTCGATCCCCGTCTTGCATGACACACGCGCGTGAACCACGCGCCGGCAGAATGATGGTTCGAGTCGCCCAGCCGTCTATGATCTCGGCAGCGACGAGCCGATGCGACGGGTACACTGCACAGGCGATTGCCATTCTTGGGGCGGCGAGGGCCGTGCTGCATGGATACTGTCCAACCACCCTATCCACACTTCTCGTGGCTCGCCTACTGGCTGATCATCGAGCCGCCTCGTGTGTTCGCTGTTCACAAGAGCCACCACGTCACGCACCAGCTGGTTCTGACCACGAGCGGCGCTGCCGACATCTTGTGGGAAACCCGCAGCACGGAAACAGCATTCCGTGCGACCAGCGGAGACATCGGCTTCTTTCCCTGCGATCGTCGCGAGCACACGCTCTCCATCACGGCAGCGGGCGACTTCTCTGCGTATAACGTGCTGCTTCCGGCTGGGCATGTGCAACGCGTCTGCGGGGAGGAAGGTCTGAACCCGGCCCTGAACCTCCCAGCGATCCCGAGTTTTCGGGACGGATTGATGCAGGCGAGTCTCGTACGCCTGTCGTCCCGAACCGAAGGGCGGCAGATCTCGGAGGATATCGGCGACGAAATCGCAGCCCGCCAGATCGTCCTACGCCTGTGCGTGCTCGTCGGCGGAAGCGTGCCGGAGTGGCAGAAAGACACGAGTGTCTTCACACCCGTCGTGATGCGACAGGTCGTCGCCTCCATCGACGCGCACCTCGGTGTCCCGCTGACATTGGAATGCATGGCGCGAACCGCGGGTCTTTCTCCCGGACATTTCGCCCGCAAGTTTCACCAGTCGTCGGGCGAGAGCCTCGGCCGCTTCATCAATCGGCGGCGCGTCGCCACGTCGTTCGCCATGCTCAGGGCGGGAGGCCTATCCCTCGCAGGAATCGCCCTGGAACTCGGATTTTCCTCACAAAGCCATTTTACGCGCCTGTTCAGTGGCCTCTCGGGAATCACGCCAGATCAATTCCGACGCTTGTATCGACGGACGAGTGGCTGAGGCCGACGCCCAGAGGCAGTTTTCGCTGGCCGGCAATCACCGACATTTCGTCACGGACACGTCAGGGGGCCTATCATGCGGGGGCAAGCATCGCGTTCGCGTAAGGTAGCACCACCACCCAGAGGCCGGTTCAATGAGTAAGCCATTGTTGTCATCCACGCTGTCAGAAGAGATCGCCAAAATCGCCCTGGCGATGCAGTCGGAGCGCACCGGGCACTCGCCCAAGGCCGTGACCGTGGTCGCCAGTGATGAAACGGTCGTTCTGACGCTGCACGAGGCGTTGTCGCCCGCCGAAAAAATTCTCGCCCGCACGGAGGCTGGGGCGGCGAAAGTGGAGCAATACCACCGGGCACTCTTCGCCGTGTCGTGCGATGAATTACGGAATGAAATTCAGCGTTTGACCGGCCGCAAGGTGCGGGAAGCGGCGGTCGTCGTGGAGCCGGCCACAGGGGCGATCGTGCACGCCTTTACCAGCGGCACGATGGTCCAGATTTTCCAACTGGAACCGCATGGCGTGCCGACATTTGTCTCGGCAGGAACACCTTTAGAACCCGGCAAGCCAACGCCCTGACAGCGGGTGGCGCCCGGTTTCCAAGCGACAGCACGCGGGCCCCTCCGGGGGGCGGTGGTATTCTGTTGCCCATGGTGAACCGACTGCTCGGCGGGGCGATCGTGGCGGTGGCGTTGCTGCCTGTGGCGCAGGGCTTCGCCGACGGACCGGGCGACAATCTGCCCGGGAGCGTACGGCCGATTCCACCGCCAGGGATCGAACTCGACGACGCTACGCAGCGGCGGTTGCTCGACGGAGCGGCGGCGCTCGCCCATGACGTGGCCGCGATCGCAGGGGACAGCGACGCCGATCGCGCGGAGGTGCTCGTCTTGGCCCGCGCCGTCCGGCTGGCCGTGGAAGATTGCTTCCTCTACTCGGAGAAGGATGTGGAGCAGGCGGAACAGCTGCTCGATCGCGGCCGCGAGCGGCTGGGGTCGCTTCGGGCCGGCACGACCGGCCCGCGGCTCGTCCTGTCGGGCAGCGCGCAGGCGGACGGCCCGCGGCTGGCAGTCGGCGGCTTTCGCTCACGGATCGACGGCTCGGTGCAGCCCTACGGTCTCGTGCTGCCGGCGGATGTCGATCCTGCCGACGCCCGCCCGCGCCGGCTCGACGTGTGGCTCCACGGCCGCGGCGAGAAGATGAGCGAGGTCGCGTTTCTCAGCCAGCGGCTGGCGACGGTCGGTGAGGTCGCGCCGCCCGACACGATCGTGCTCCATCCCTACGGCCGCTATTCCAATGCCTTCAAGTTCGCCGGCGAGACCGACGTGCTCGAGGCGATCGAACACGTAAAGACGCTGTTTCCGATCGATGACACGAGGACCGTGATCCGGGGCTTCTCGATGGGAGGCGCCGGCTGCTGGCAGTTCGCCGTGCACTTCCCCGGCAGGTGGCTCGCCGCCACGCCGGGGGCCGGGTTCGCCGAGACGCGCGAGTTTCTGCGCACGTTTCAGCAGCAGGTGTTCGAGCCCACGGCCGCCCAGGCCCGGTTGCTCCACTGGTATGACTGCCCCGACTGGGCGAACAATCTCCGGCACCTGCCGACGATCGCGTACAGCGGCGAGCTCGACAGGCAGAAGCAGGCGTCCGACGTGATGGTGGCGGCCGCAGCGGCCCGGGGCTTCGAGATTCCGCACGTGATCGGGCCGCAGACGGCGCACAAGATCCACCCCGATGCGAAGGCGGAGATCGAGGCGTTCGTGGCCGGGGCCGCGGAGCAGGGGAGGCCTGCCGCGCCGCGCGAGATCGATTTCACCACCTACACGCTCTGCTATCCCACGCACACCTGGCTCACGATCAACGGCCTCGGCGAGCATTGGCGCGAGGCGCGGGTGCGGGCGGCTGTACGATCATCGCGCTTGATCGAGATCACGACCACGAACGTCACGGCGCTCGCACTCGACATCCCCGCCGACGCCAAGCTCGTGGACGCGAGCGACACTGTCGCGGTGCGGATCGATGGGGCCGTGCTCGACGTGCCCCCTGCGAGCGGGCCGCGGTGGCGGGCGGCGGTCACGAAAGCGGATGGCGCGTGGCGGCTCGAGACCGCCGTGGATGCACACGCCCTGCGGAAACGGCCTGGCCTGCAGGGGCCGATCGACGATGCCTTCATGGACGCTTTCATGTTCGTGGGGCCGGCGCCGGGGCACGAGGCGGCATCGCCCGCGGACCGCTGGGTGGCCGAGGAGTTCGCCCGGGCGAAGCGCGAGTGGCGGCGGCACTTCCGCGGCGACGTGGTCGAGCGGCTGCCGGAAAATGTCTCGGCCGACGACATCGCCACCAAGCATCTCGTGCTCTTCGGCACGCCCGAGTCGAATCCGCTCGTCGCGAAGGTCCTGCCGGGCCTGCCCGTGAAGCAAGGCGGCGAGGCATGGAGCATCGGCACCGCGCGGTCAGCAGTCGGCTCGAGCCTGCCGGTGCTCGTGTACCCCAACCCGCTCAACCCCGAGCGATACGTCGTCTGGAACAGCGGCTTCACGTATCGTGAATACGCCTACCTCAACAACGCCCGGCAGATCCCGATGCTGCCCGACTGGGCGCTCGTGAGCACGGTCGAGGGGCGGGATTCGCAGCTGCCGGGCACGATTCTGGCCGAGGGATTCTTCGACGAGCGCTGGCAGCCGTGATCGTGAGCCGCCGCGGCGGTCACTGCGGGGGTACGTGTGCGGTCGGCTCGGAGGCAAGCAGGGCCCGGCGACAGGCCGCCAGATGGGCATGCCCATACCAGCGGCAGGGCTCGAGGTGGGCGCCTTCCGCCCACTCGTTCCAGGCGTTGATGAACACGAGCCCGTCCGTGCGCGGATTCTGCAAGGCCTTGGCGATCGCGTGCCGGAGCCACCGCTCGAATGCGAGAGGATCGGTGTTGATGAAAATGTGGGATCGTTCCCGTTTGCGGGCACTGTTGTCCCAGGCGGGAAACACGCCAGGGATCACGCGGTCGTGGCCGTAATCGACCGACTCCAGGTGGGCGATTGTCTGCCCGTAATCGTCGATTCGCCCCTTGAACTTGGTGTTGAGCATCTGCTCCGGCCGGATGCGGACGGTGCCCCGGAAGCCGCGATGCGGCGGGAATTGCACGATCCCGTCGATGGCGGGCTCATCGCGGAAGGCGTGACGGGAGGGAAAGCTGGTGCCCATCACGGCGAGTTCGCCGACGCCTTCTTCCCGGGCGATCCGCCGCCAGTAGGCCACCGTGTCGTGCAGCCCGGCGCCGAGGGCCTCGGGGATGTAGACGAGCAGAAGCTTGCGACCCTCGATGCGGCGGTAGCGGTCATTCCGCAGGTAGGGCAGGATGTCGTGGATGAAGAGCCGGTCGCGCTCGACGCTGTGCTCCTGCCGGATGATCACGTCGTCCTCGGCGTTCTCCCACCGTCGCGACCAGTTTTCATTGGCCCAGCAGAGGCAAAACTCCATGTCGGGGTCGGCCAGTTGCTGAAACAAGCGGACCGGGCCGTCCATGATCGTGCGGCCGGCGAACCAATAGTGGTAGAAGCAGAAGCCCGTCACGCCGTAGTGCAGGGCCAGGTCGATCTGCCGCCGCATCACGTCGGCGTTGGTGAGGTCGTAGAAGCCCAGGTCTGCCGGGAGGTGCGGCTGGAGGTGGCCCGGGAAAAAAGGCTGGGTGCGGGTGACGTTGGTCCACTCGGTGAAGCCCGAGCCCCACGCCCGGTCGTTAACCTCCAGCCGATGGAACTGCGGCAGATAATACGCCGTCAGGCGGGCCTTGAACCTGCCGCCCCGCTCGAGCCGCTGCGGCGCCTCGACATGAAACTCCGACCTTCCCGTGTGCATCGTGTCGAGCAATTCGAACGCCGTGCGGCAGTGGCGAAGCGAGGCGTCGAGGGCAAGCGTGTGTGGTTGCACGGCGGCAGTATACAGGGCACGATGCATCGCTCGGGCGTACATCATCCCCGAGCCACGGCGCAGCTTCGCATGACACGTAAAGGCCTGATTCTCGCCGGTGGCAGCGGCAGCCGGCTGCATCCCGCCACGCTGGCGACCTCGAAGCAGCTGCTGCCCGTCTACGACAAGCCGATGATCTATTACCCGCTCAGCGTGCTGATGCTGGCGGGTGTGCGTGAGGTTCTCATCATCTCGACCCCGCGAGACACGCCGCGGTTTCGCGATCTCTTGGGGACGGGCGACGATTGGGGCCTCCGGCTCGAGTATGCCGTGCAACCGGAGCCACGCGGAATCGCGCAGGCGTTCCACATCGGCGCCGAGTTTCTCGGCCGCTCGCCCTCGGTGCTCGCCCTGGGCGACAATATTTTCTATGGCCACGGCCTGTCGCAGAGCCTGGCGGACGCCGATCGGAAGTCCTCGGGGGCGACGGTGTTCGCGTGCCCGGTTTCCGACCCGGAGCGCTACGGCGTGGTGGAGTTCGACGCCGCCGGCAAGGCCGTCGGCATCGAGGAGAAGCCGAGCTCACCGCGCAGCCGGCACGCAGTGACCGGGCTGTACTTCTACGATGAAGATGTCGTAGGCATCGCGCGCGAGGTGCGACCCTCGGCCCGTGGCGAGCTCGAGATCACCGACGTGAATCAGGCCTATCTGGACCGCGGAGCGCTGAGCGTGCACCTGCTCGGTCGCGGCACCGCCTGGCTCGACACCGGCACACCCGACAGCCTGTTGGAAGCGGGTCAATTCATCCAATCGCTCGAGAAACGGCAGGGTCTGAAGATCTGCTGCCCGGAAGAGATCGCCTGGCGGAACGGGTGGATCGACGACGCGAGGCTCGCTACGCTGGCCGCGCGGCTGCAGGGAAACACCTACGGCGACTACCTGCTCGGGGTGCTGCGGGAGACGAACCGGTGAAGAAAGACCATCCGGGGCGTGCCGCTGCGGCACCACGTTCATGAAACTCAAAGCCGTGGTTCTCGGGTGGGAGGGCAAGGAAGAGCGGGCCCGCGCGATTGCCATGCAACTGCGGGACCAGGCAGACAGTGTCCGCCTCACCTATTCCACGCGGGGCAGCGACATCGTGATCCCTGGTGTCGAAGGCATTCGTGTCCCATCGGAAGCGTATTTCGGAGGGAAATTCGCACAGTCCATCAGGGAGTGGGGCGACGAGGCGATGCTCCTCGTGCACGCCGACACCTCCGCCGCCGACTGGCCAGAGGTCGCTGCCGCGTGCGGGCGAGCCCTGTCCTCTCCTCCCATCAAGGTGTGGGCCCCGGAAATCGACGTCACTCCCTGGCCCACGGCATTGGTGCAGTTCGAGCAATCATCGACGTCAAGCTATCTCGCGGTCGCCCACACCGACGCGATCGTCCTGGGGCTCGCCCCGGATGTCGTGCAGCGGCTGAGGAAGCTCGACTACCGGGAAAACAATCTCGGCTGGGGGGTCGACTGGGTGGCGCTGTGCTACACCTATGCGAACAACGGCATTGCGGTGAGAGACCGATCCGTCGCCATTCGCCATGATCCGGGCAGTGGGTATCCACCGCAGGAGGCGGCGCGGCAAATGGATGCCTTCCTGCGGCAAATGACCCTCACAGAGCACATCCAGTATCGATTCTTGGACTCGATGATCGAGGCTCGAAGGCGTCACCTTCGCCGGACGAGCGGGACGACGTAGCCAAGCGCACGCAGCCCCGCATGCGTGCGAACACCAATTCTTTGAGGCCGCTATGGTTCGACGGCTGGATCGTGTGACTCCCGCGGACTCCCTGCCTGTGCGGGTCGAGGGCGTCGTGAAGCGATATGGGCGGCGGACTGTGCTCGATCGCGTGGCCTGCACCGTGCCGCCGGGCATCACGGGGCTCGTCGGCCCCAACGGCGCCGGCAAGAGCACGCTCGTGCGGTCGATCCTCGGCCTCGTGCGGCTCGCGGCGGGCAGTGTGCACGTGTTCGGCGTCGATGCGGCACGGGAGCCGCGGGCCGTGCGCCGGCTCGTGGGTGTGGTGCCGGAAGACGAGTGCACCGTGCCGGGGCTCGCCGGTGTGGAGATGGTGCGGTATGCCGCGCGGCTCTCGGGGCTCCCGGGCACCGAGGCGCTGCGCCGGGCCCATGAGGTGCTCGACTGGTGCGACGCCGGCCAGGAGCGGTATCGCACGGTCGAGACGCTCTCGGTCGGGATGCGGCAGAAGGTGGCGTTCGCGGCGGCGATCGTCCACGATCCGCCGCTCGTGATCCTCGACGAGCCGACCAATGGCCTCGATCCGCTCGAACGGCAGGCGATGCTCGGCCGGCTCACCACGCTCGCCCGCGACCACGGCAAGACGGTGTTCGTGTCGACGCACGTCTTGCCCGACGTGCAGGCGATCTGCGACCGCGTGATCGTGATGGCCGCCGGCTGCGTGCGGCTCGAGGGCTCGATCGCCGAGCTCACGCGGCCCGCCGTACCGCAGTTCGAGCTCGATGCCGTCGGGCCGCTCGACGCCTGTGCCGAAATCCTCGCCCGCCGCGGCATCGCGGCCACGCGGCGCGATGCCACCACGCTGCTCGTCACCGCCCGCTCTGAAGACGTCGTGGCCGCGATCTGGCAGGCGGCCCGCGAGTCGGGTGTGGCGGTGCGGGGGCTCGCACCGGTGCGGCGTGGCTTCGAAGACGTGTTTCTCGAAGCGATCGCAGAGGATGCGCATGCCGCTGCATGAAGTCGGCTATCGCGGCTGGGCGGGGCGGCTGCTGCCGCCGTGGGCCGCGGTGGGCGTGATCGCCACCACGGGGCTGCGGCTGGCCTGGAAGAGCCGCTGGCTGCGCCGCGCGATGCTGTTGGCGTGGAGCCCGGCAATTTTTTTCGCGGCCAGCTTTTTCGCGTTCGAGCAGGCGGTGGAGGAGGGCCGGCTCACGTCGCTCACCGAGCGGGCGGCCCGCGGCGGCAATCTCGACGGCGTGGGGATTCTCGGCACGGTGCTCGCCGACACGCTCGGCCGGGGGGCGGCGAGCGCCGAGCATGCCACCGAGGCCGAACGGCTCGTGGCCACGCGGAAGCTCGTGTGGACGCGGCTCCTGCTCGCCTTCATGCGGGCGCCGCAGGCTGTGCTGCTGGCCGTGGTGATCGGCCTCGTGGCCCCGGCCCTCATCTCGGGCGACCTGCGGGCGAAGGCCTGGCTCGTGTATTTCACGCGGCCGGTCGGCTGCACCGAATACATCCTCGGCAAGGTGGCGATTCTCGGGGCCATCGTGGCCGTGATCACGGTGCTGCCCGCAGTCGCGCTGTGGCTGGCGGGCGTGCTCGTGAGCCCGAGCATCGTCGTGGCCGCGGAGACGTGGGATCTGCCACTGCGGGCCATCGCGGCGAGTGTGGTGCTGGCGGTGCCGACGGTGCTCCTGGCACTTGCGTATTCGTCGCTCACGGCCGAGAGCCGGATCGCGAGCTTCGCCTGGTTCGCCACCTGGGCCGCCTGTTGGATCGCGCACTCGGCGCTCACCACGGCCGATCTCGTGGCGGCCACGAACGATCCGAGCGTGGCCACGGCCGGCGACACGGAGCCGCCCGCGCCGCCGCCCCGCCGCGGCCACTGGATCGCCCGGGCCGCCGGCCTCGACGGCGCCCTCGACCGCTGGGCCTGGATCTCGCCCTATCACGCCGTCGGCGTCGTGCAGGCTTGGATCTTCGGCATCGAACATCGTCCGCGGGCCGTGGTGCCCCCTGTCGCGGCGCTGCTGGTAATCGCAATCGTCTCCTCGGCCGTGCTCGCCTGGCGGGTCGCGGCCCCGGCAAGGGTCTGAACTGCATGCTCACCCTCGACCACGTCACGAAGCTGTATGGATCGGTGATCGGCGTCAACGACGTGACGGTCGAGCTTGGTGCGGGTGCTCACGGGCTGCTCGGACCCAACGGCGCCGGCAAGACGACGTTCCTCGGCCTCGTCACGGGGCAGTTGCGTCCCACGCTCGGCACGGTGCGGGTGTTCGGCGAGCAGCCGTTCGGCAATCCGCGGGTGCTGCGGCGGATCGGCTACTGCCCCGCCGCCGACCTGCTCGATCGCACCGTCACGCCCCGGGCGTGGGTGCGCTACCTCGTGCGGCTCGCCGGGTTTTCCGCGGCGGCGGCGACGGCGCGGGCCGATCACGCGCTCGAGCAGGTGGGGCTCACGGCGGCGGCGCGGCGGCCGCTCGTCACGCTCTCCAAGGGGATGCGGCAGCGGGCGAAGCTCGCCGGTGCGATCGCCCACGACCCCGACCTCGTCGTGCTCGACGAGCCCTTCAACGGTCTCGATCCGGTGGCGCGGCACGACCTCGTCGCGCTCGTCCGCGGCTGGGCCACTTCGCGGAGCCTCATCGTGGCCAGCCACCTGCTTCACGAGGTCGAGTCGCTCGACGCGGGCCTGGCCGTGATTCTCGGTGGCCGGCTCGTGGCCAGCGGCGGCGCGGCGGAGATTCGCGGGCTCGTCGACGCGTTGCCGGGGGAAGTGACGATTCGCTGCGCCGAGCCGCGGCAGTTCGCGGAGCTCGCCTTCCGGATCGGCGGCGTGGAGGGAGTGCGGATCGAAGGCGACGCCGTGATCGTGGCCACGCATCGGCCCATCGCCTTCGTCGAAGAGGCGGCGGTGCGGGCGCTCGACGAGGGGCTGCACCTCGGCGAGATCGTGCCGGCCGACCGCTCGCTCGAAGGCATCTTCGGCCACCTCGTGCGGCTGCATCGTGGGGTGAAGGCATGAGCGGCGAGCATGCAGGCCTGCCGGCCGCGGTGTGGACCGTGGCGATGTTTCAGCTCGCGCGGCTCGTCACGTGGCCGCGGCTGGCGATGGCGGCCGTGGGCGTGGTGTTTCCGGCCGGCGTGATGCTCGCTGCGGGCCGCGCCGCCCGCGGCGGATTTCCATCCGACGTGTCGGTGGCGCTGCTCTATGCGCTCATCCCCGAGGCGGTCTGCATGCTGGGGCTCCTCGTGACGATGTGCCCCGCCGTGGCCGACGAACTCGAACGCGGCACGTGGGCCCACGTGGCGACCCGGCCCCAGGGCCGGCGGGCGCTCCTGCTCGGCACCTGGCTGGCCGCCGTGCTCTGGACGGGCACCGTCGCGATCGCCGCGCTCGGCCTCGCGCTCTGCGTGGCCGACGTGGAGCGGCCGGCTGCCGTGGCCGCGATGTTCGTGGCCTTGATCCTGCTCTCGTGCATCGGCCGGGCGGCCCTGTTCGCGCTGCCGGCGGTCGTGCTGCCGAAGCGGGCGCTCGTGGCGAGCGTGGGCGTGGCGCTCGTCGTCGAATATCTCGCCGGCACGATTCCGGCCGTCGTCAATCAGGCGACGGTGAGCCTGCGGCTGCGGAGCCTGCTCGTCGATTGGATGGCGTGGAAGCGTAAGCTCCCGACGGAGATGCAGCTGTTCATCGACCCGCAGCCGGCGTGGCTGCACGTGCTGGCCGTGGCCGTGCTCACGGTCGTGCTCCTGACGGCGGCCGTCTTGATCCTCGAACGCCGCCAGTTCCCCCCGAGCGACGAGGTGTGAACCAGGCCGCCTGCGTTCGAACGGGGGATTCCCACAGGCCGGCCGATCAACGAGCGAAGGCCCCGAGAGGGAGCACTGTGATCCCGGGGAACCGGGAAAAGTCGCGGTCCTCGGTGAGGAGTGTCGTCGCGCCATGCTCCAGGCAGACGGCGGCGATCTGCGCGTCGAAGACGAGATTGCCGCTGACTCCCGACTTTTCGATCAAGCTTCGCAGCAGCGGCAGGTAGCGGTCGCCGGGGACGAGCAGTCGCGCCGAGGGGCTTGCCAGCAGCGATTCCATCGCCGTCAACGCGTCGGCCACCGGCGTAGGTGGATCGAAGACACGGTCGTGCGACACGACCCGCAGGAATTCACCGACACAGAAGATCGGGATGGCCCACGCTTCGTGGCCCTCGGCAAGGCGACGAACTGCTTGCAGCGCGGCCTCGTGCTGAGGCGACTCCTCACGGTCGGCGTAGATCAGGATGTTCGTATCGACGGCGATCATCGTCGGCCATCCAGCACCTCGAAGAGGCGGTCGCGGTCGGCGACGTCGATGCCCGGCAGAAGACGGCCGTGGTGTGTCTTCCAGGCCAGACGGTAGGGCTCACCAGTTTTCGTCCGGCGGGCGAGTGCTGCTGAGAGCGCGTGCTCCACGAAGGCGGTGAGAGTCGTTCCCTTCTCGGCGGCGCGGCGTTTGGCGGCTGCGAGAAGGGAGTCATCAATGTCGAGGGTGGTCCTCATGCATAAATACATATAGTTTATGCATGCATATGTCAAGTCGGGTTCGCCAGCGTGTTGCGTCATCATGGCGCTGCACTAGGTGCTCGACGGCGATGTCGCCGCGCACGAGCGCACGCCCGTTGGCCCATCAACATCCCGATGGAACGGGCAGCCCATTGCCGCGTGTGGGCTACCATGGTTCGCCATGATGAATCAGACGCACGATGCAGGGACGCTTCGCAGCCTCGCCGGGCAACTCGTGTTTCTCGGCACCGGCACGAGCGTGGGTGTGCCGATCGTCGGCTGCTCCTGCACCACCTGCACAAGCACCGATCCGCGGAACGACCGCACCCGCACGAGCGTGGCCCTCGGTCTGCCCGAGGGCACGCTCCTCATCGACACCACGCCCGACCTGCGGCAGCAGCTGCTGCGGGAACGGATCGGCTCCGTGCAGGCAATCCTCTACACGCACGACCACGTCGATCATGTCTACGGCCTCGATGACATCCGGCCGATCTGCTACCGCTCGGGTGGGCCCGTGCCCGTCTACTGCGAGGATCGCGTGGAGCGGCGGATCCGCCGGGCCTTCGACTACGCCTTCGAGCCGATGCCCGTGCCCGGTGGCGGCGTGCCGAAGATCATGTTCGAGCGGATCACGACAGCGCCGTTCGAACTGCTCGGAGCCCGCGTGACGCCGCTGCGGCTGCGGCACGGCGTGTTTGACGTGCTCGGCTTCCGGTTCGGGAATCTCGCCTACTGCACCGACACGAACCAGATTCCGGACGAGACGTGGCCCCTGCTCGCGGGCCTCGACACGCTCGTGCTCGACTGCCTCCGGCCCGAGCGGCATCCCACGCACCTCTCGCTCGACGAGGCGCTGGCCGTGGCCGCCCGCGTGGGGGCCCGCCGCACGCTGTTCGTACACATGTCGCACGACATCGAACACGCCGCGGTCTCGGCCCGGCTCCCGGCAGGCGTGGAGCTCGCGCACGACGGCCTCGTGGTGCCACTGATGTAGGGGCGTTGAGGGCACCGGGACAAAGCACCGTGCCTTCTCGTAGGTGCAGATTGCCAATCTGCACACCGGCCGCATTCCGCAGAGTGCCACTCTGCGGCTACAGGCGGCAGGACGCTGCGGCGAGCCGCTCGAGCATGGCAGCCGCATGGCCCGAGTCGATCGCGGAGGCGGCCAAGGTCGCGGCCAGGGCAGGCGTTTCGGCCTTCCCCGCTGCCCACAGGACGGCGGCGGCGTTGAGAATCACGATTTCACGCGCCGCGCCAGGCGTGCCCGCGAGCACCGACCGGATCATGGCGGCGCTCGCTGCCGGCCCATCGACCGCGAGCGCGGCCAGATCGGCGGCCGAGCGCGTGGCGCTGCCGAAATCGTCAGGTGTCCAGCGGAACCGCGCGGTGCCCGCGGCCGACACGTCGATCACGTCGGTCGGCCCAAACAGGCTCACCTCGTCGAAGGCCTTCGAGGCGTCGTCGGCAATCGAGCCGGAGACCACGAGCACGCGCGTGGCACCGAGCGCGAAGGCCGCCTCGGCCATCGCAGCTCTCACGGCAGGCCGTCCCACCCCGATCACCTGCACCGTCGCGCGCGCCGGATTGCACAGCGGGCCGACCAGGTTGAACACTGTGGGGCGGCCGAGCGAGCGACGCAGCGGGCCGACCGTGGCCATCGCAGGATGATGAACCGGGGCGAGGCAGAAGCAGAGGCCGATCTCGCAGAGGCACGCGGCCGCCACCTCGGACGGGGCGTCGATCCGCACACCGAGTGCCTCGAGCACGTCGCCCGACCCGGTGCGGCTTGAGACGGCCCTGTTGCCATGCTTCGCCACGGGCAGGCCCGCGGCGGCCGCCACGATCGCCGCCGCCGTCGAGATGTTGAACGTGCCCGAGCCGTCACCGCCGGTGCCGCAGGTATCCGCGACCCGGGGGAGAGCGTGGACGACCGGCCGCATCCGCGCCCGCAAGGCGTCGGCCGCGCCGGCGATCTCGGCCGCCGATTCGCCGAGGTCAGCGAGCGCCACGAGCCAGCGGCCGAAGTCTGCAAGGTCGACCGTGCCCGCAAGGACGGCTTCAACGAGGGCCGCCGTGTCGGATCGTGTGGCATGGGTGCCGTTCACGAGGCCCGCGGTGCTGGCTGCGAGCAGGGCCGGGGTGTCTGGTGGCGTGGTCAAGCGAACGGGCCTCGCGCGAGGGCTTCAGCAACGGGACGGAGCGGTTTCGGATACCATTCCAGCGTACATCCCCAGGAAAATCCACGTGCCCCGCAAGGTGATTCTCGACATCGATCCCGGCATCGACGACGCCGTGGCGCTCGCCATCGCCCTTTTCGACCCGCGGCTCGAGGTCGTGGCGGTGACGGCCAGCGGCGGCAATGTCTCCCCGGAGCAGGCGACGGCCAACCTCCAGACGCTCGTGGGGCTCCTCGACCCGCCGCGGCTGCCGCGGCTCGGCTCCGCGCCCACCGACACCGTCTGGCCCGCCAAGCCCTTCAGCATGCACGGGCCCGACGGCCTCGGCGGCATCGATCTTCCGCAGGCCCGGCTCCACAGCGGGCATGTGTCAGACAAGGTGATCTGGGAGACCTTTCACTCTTATCCGCGGGAGGTGACGTTCGTGGCCCTCGGGCCGCTCACGAATCTTTCCCGTGTGCTCACTCGCGACCCTGCGATCGCGGAACTCATCGGAGAAGTCGTGATCGCCGGCGGCACGGCGCACGGCAACGGCAACGCCACGCCCGTCGTCGACTTCAACTTCTACTGCGACCCGCGGGCCGCGCGGCACGTGGTGCGCGAGCCGATGCCGAAGACGCTCGTGCCGCTCGAGACGACCGGCCAAGTGACGTTTGGCTTCGAACTGCTCGATCAATTGCCGGCGGAGTCTTCGCGGGCGGGGCTCATCCTGCGGGCGATGCTGCCGCACACGTTCCGGGCGCACCGGCAGCTGCTCGGGAGCGAAGGCATCAGCCTGCACGACGTGGTGGGGCTCGTGGCCGTCACCAACTCCGAGCTCTTCGAGCGCTCGACCGTGGCCGCCGACATCGAGACCGGCGGCGAACTGACCGCCGGCATGCTCGTGGTGGACCGGCGCACGGTGCGGCAGTGGCGGCCCAATCTCGATCTGCTCACCGGCTGCGATGTCGAGGCCGTGAAAGACTGCATCCTGCGCGGCCTCGCCGCCGCCGGCGCCGGCACGTGACGTGTGGCGACCGTCCCGGTTGCCGGAGAGGAAGCGGGGAGGCGAGGGGGTCGGCGAACGCTCGACGAGCCTTGGGCCGCCGCGGCCCACGCGAGAAGACTTTTGCCGCCCCCGAGCCGGCTGTTTCACTCAAACTGTGCGCGGCTGGCGACGGGCATTTCGAGTGTGAGCCGGCCCTGCTCGCGAAACACCACGAGCGTCACCGTGCTGTTCGTGGGCGTCATGCTCACGAGGCTCACGAGATGATCGTCGTCTTCCACCGGGATGCCGTCGAACTCGACGATCACGTCTTCGACCCGGATTCCGGCGGCATCGGCCGGTGAACCCTTCGTGACTTCCTTCACGTGGGCGCCGACGGCACGCACCATGCCGAGCTTCTGGGCAGCCCGCTGCGTAAACGCGTTGTCGAGCTTCACGCCGAGATAGGCCCGCGACACGACGCCTGTCTCCACGAGCTGCCGGGCGACGAACATCACCATCCGGATCGGAATCGCGAAGCCGATCCCCTCGCTGCCACCGGAGTTGCTGGCGATCGCCGTATTGAGGCCGACCACTTCGCCGCGCAGGTTCACGAGTGGGCCGCCGCTGTTGCCGGGATTGATCGCCGCGTCGGTCTGGATGAAGTCTTGAAACCGCACGCCTTCCTCGCCAAGCTCGAGGTCGCGCCGGCCGAGGGCCGAGACGATGCCGAGCGTCACGGAATGCGACAGGCCGAAGGGGCTGCCGACGGCGAGCACGGCGTCGCCGATCTGGACGGGATCGTCCGTGGCGAGCCGGGCGGTTTCCAGATCGTCGGCCTCGATTTCGAGCACGGCGATGTCGGTCGCGGCGTCCGACCAGAGCCGCTGGGGCTTGAGCTCGCGGGCGTCGTCGAGCCGGATCGTGATGTTGTCGAGCTCGGCGCGGTTGACCACGTGACGGTTCGTGATCACGACCGTGCGGCCGGCGATGTCGGTGATGACGCCGGAGCCGGCCTCGTCTTCACTCGCCTTGCCGTTTTTGGGCCGCAGGGCCGGCTTGCGCGTGTCGATGTGCACGACCGTGGGCCGGACGAGCTGTGTGAGCCGGCGGAGCTGGGTGCTTTGTCGTTCGAGGATCTCGGCGTCGCGTTGCACCTGCTTGTAGAGCTGCTCGCGTTCGTCGACGGAGAGCCTCGTCGGCCGCATCGGATCGACGCGTTGCCCGGAAAGCGGGGCGATCCGTGAGAGCGGCGGCTCCTCGGCGGCGGCCACGCCGCAGAGCGCCATGGCCAGCGCCACGAGCGTGGCACCGACAGAAGTGCGGGCCGGAACGAACGAACGACTCATGGGCCCCTCATGGCGGGACGACGGACTGCTCTTGCGAAGCATACCCGACGCCCGCCATTCAGGAGTGATCACGACACGTCGATTTCGAGATCCCCGGCCACGGTGTCCTCGCGGGACTCCTCCCGGCTCGAATACCCCGGTCCCGACCGCTCGGCTTCCCGCTGGCACCCGATGCACATCGTGGCATAGGGGAGGGCATTGAGCCGTGCCATGGGAATCTTGCCACCGCAGTATTCGCAGGTGCCGTATTGGCCGGCTCGCATCCGCTCCAGGGCATTTTCGATGGAAGCCAATTCTCGGCTTTCCACCTCCGCTAGCTGGGAGCTGATCTCGTCGTGAGACGAATCGAGCGCCGCATCGACGATATCGCCCGGCGATTCGCTGCGCAATTCCTTGAGCAGCGACAGATCGCCCGCCAGGGCGCTGCGCAGAGCGTCGCGCCGCCGAACCAGGATCACCCGGAGGTTCAATAAAGCGTCTTTTCTCGCCATGGTTGTTGCTCCTAGCCTCAACCAATAATACGCGGCTCGGCGCCGTTGGTTCGTTCGCCCCAGTTCCCCACCTTTTCTATCGAAAATGCGGGCGAAACAGATCATGACAGTTGGCGGGGGCCAGACAGATTCCCCAAAGGCCCCCGAACCTCGTCAGTTCGAGCGGAAGCACCAGATGGTGCCCTTGTCCCCGGCCAGCACCACCCGGCCGGCGGCCACCGCGGCCCCCGCCGAAAATCCACCCCCGGCGTCGAATTCCCAGGCAGGCTCGCCCGTGGCGGCGTCGAGGGCGGCGATCCGCCCGGCCATGTCGGCCACCAGGGCCAGCCGCCCCGTGCCGTCCGCATTCGGCACGATCACCGGGGCCGCGTCGACCTTGCCGCGCATGCTCCGCCGCCAGCCTCGCGACCCGTCGCCCTGGGCAAACGTCTCGACCGCCTTCCCGCGGGTGCCGACGACCACGAGCCCGTCGGCCACGGCGGCACTCGATCGATAGGCCTGGGCATTCGCCGCCGGGGCCATCTTCCAGGCCACTGCGGCTCCCCGGACGTCGATGCCGAAAAACGTGCCTCCCTCCGTGCCGAAAAAGACTCGCCCAGCGACGGCAGCGGGCGTGGTGCCGGTCGGGCCGTCGATCGGCACGGCCGACACCTCGGCGCCTGTCACGGCATCGATCACATGGAGCTTGCCGTCGCAGCCGGCGATGAACACTCGGCCGTCGGCAATGGTCGGCGAGCAGCGGATCTGGTCGGCGATGGAGTGCTTCCAGCGGAGTGCCCCGTCGGCGAGATGCAGGCAGGCGAGCGATGCGTCTTGTGAGCCCACGAACACGCGCGGCTCGTCACCGTCGCGCTCGGCCGCGACGATCGTCGGCCCGCCCGAGATCTCGCCGTCGGTCTCGTATTCCCACTCGACCGTTCCCGTGGAGCGGTCGAACGCACGCACCACGCCCGTGTCGTCTCCTACCACGACGAGTGGCACCCGGTCGTCGAGCGACACGGCCGCCGACGACGGAAACCCCGCCGCCTCCGCCTTGAACGACCAGCGTGTGGCGCCGGTCTCGAGATCGAGCGCGTGGAATGTGCCGTCGAGGTCGCCGACATAGATCGTGCCGGCCGCGATCACCGGCACGGCACCGAAGGCCGTCTTGTCGAACGACCGGTGCCAGTGTTCGGCAAGAGGCAGGGCGAGCGACTGCCGTGATCGGCCGGTGCCGGCAGGGCAGCCGCGGGCCATCGGCCAGGCGTCGGCCGGAGCTTCCTCGAGCTCGGCCGCTATGCCGACGGTCGTCGCGAGGGTGAGTGCCGAGGCCAAGAGCATCAAGCCATGCTTCATCGGGCTGCCTCGTAGAGCGCCGCAAGATCGGTCGCCGTGACCGGCCGAGGATTGAAGTCGGCGGTCCATTGGCTCGCCGCCTGCGCGGCGAGGCGCGTCGTCTCGGGGGCCGGCACCCGAACGGCCGTCAGCGACGTGGCGAGCCGGGCTGCGGCGAGCAGATCGGAAAGCCACCGGGCGAGTCGCTCGCCTGCTGCATCGGCAGGGATGGTCATGCCGATCTCGTGCAGCAGGTCGGCATATGCGGCTCCGCAGGCCGGGCCATTGAACCTGACCACGTGTGGCAGCATCAGCCCCACGGCCTGGCCGTGCGGCACGTGGTGGGCGGCGGTGAGCGG
>JBMLMS010000262.1:0-3021 GCA_049243925.1 Pirellulales bacterium | reverse complement strand
AGCTTGTCCAACTCCACGAACACGTCGGGCGGGATGTCTTCCGCACGGATGTCGGCCGCGAAGCCGAGCGTCGTGTAGATCGACTCCACGATGCGCTTGGCGCCGTCTTTGTCGCCGGTCTTCTGGGCGGCCAGGCGTACGAGGACGCCGCGGAGGACCTTGCGGCGGTGGCAGAAGATGTCGCGCACGAAGTCGTGAAATCGGGCGAGGTCGCCGATGGCGGCCCGCCGGTCAGGCTCGAGATCGAGCCGGACGATCGCCGAATCGACCTGCGGCCGCGGCCAGAAGACGCTCGGCGGCAGCACCCGCACGAGCTCCGAGCGGCATTGCGCGCCGATCCACACGGAGAGCGCGTTGTAGGAGTGTGAGCCGGCGGCGGCGGTCATCCGTTCACCCATTTCGCGCTGGACGGTGACGACAGCGGTGTCGAACGGGCGGGGCAGGGCGAGCAGGTTCGAGATCACTGGCGTGGCCACGCAGTAGGGCAGATTGGCCACGAGCAGGAGCCGGCCGCCTGGCGCGGCTGCGAGGGCGCTTTCGACGGCTGCAAGCACAGCGGGGGCGAAGCGATGCTTGCCCGCGAGCACGTCGCCCTCCACGAGCGTCACGTTGTCGCAGTCGATGAGTTTGTCGCGGGCCAGGCAGGCGAGCCGGGGATCGATCTCGCACGTGACCACGTGCTGAGCGGCGCGGGAGAGCCGCTCGGAGAGCGCGCCCGTGCCGGTGCCGACTTCGAGCACGACGTCGGCCGGTGTGATGCCGGCAGAGCGTTCCAAGAGGTCGAGTAGGTTCAGATCGACGAGGAAGTTCTGGCCGCGCTTCGCATCGATCACGAAGCCCACCTCCACGAAGAGCTGCTTGAGGTAGGCCGTCGTCTGCCGCGTGGGGCCGGCAGGCGGCCGCGTCTGATCGTCGTGCGACTGCGGGTCGTCGGTCATGCGGGCACCGCCCGTGCTTCGAGCCACCGCGCCACATACTTGAAGACGAGATCCGTTTCGAGGTTGACGGGATCGCCCACGGCGAGCCGGCCGAGCGTGGTGTGGGCGAGCGTATGCGGGATCAGGGCCACGCCGAACGTGGCCGCGTCGACGTCGACGACGGTCAGGCTCACGCCGTCGATCGCCACCGACCCCTTCGCGGCCATCTGGGCGAGGAGCGGCCGCGGTGCCGCGAATCGGCAGGTCACCCAGTCGCCCTCCTGCACTCGGCTCGCGAGGCTCCCCAGGCCGTCGACGTGGCCCGTCACGAGGTGGCCGCCGAGCCGGTCGCTCGCCGTCAGCGACCGCTCCAGGTTTACCGGGCTCCCCGCCACAAGCCGGCCGAGCGTGGTGCGCGAGAGCGTTTCGGGGCCAAGCTGAAACTCGACCTCGTCGCCGTCGATCTTCACCACGGACAGACAGCAGCCGCACGTGCAGATGCTCTCGCCGAGCACGGCGCCGCGGCCGATCTCACCGGCGGCCACGCGAAGCCGCACGCCGGGCGGCTCGGGAATGACCGCGACGACGGTGCCGAGTGTTTCGACCAGACCCGTGAACATCACTTGCCTGAAAAGGGTTTCCGCGAGGGGGCTTCCGAAGGATAGTCGAAAGCGGCACAATCTGCCGCGACGCGTCCGCATCTTTCCCACCCCGAGGCCCACCGCCATGTCCACGATCGTCGACATCCACGCCCGTCAGATTCTCGACAGCCGCGGCAACCCCACGATCGAGGTCGACGTGAGCCTGGCCGACGGCGCCTTCGGGCGGGCCGCTGTGCCGAGCGGCGCGAGCACGGGCGCCCACGAGGCGTGGGAAAAGCGTGACGGCGACAAGGCCTTTTATCTCGGCAAGGGCGTGCTCGAGGCGGTGGAAAACGTCAACACGCGGATCGCCGAGGAGCTCGAGGGCTGCGACGCGCTCGACCAGACGGGCATTGACGAGATGATGCTCGAGCTCGACGGCACGCCCAACAAGAAGAACCTCGGCGCCAACGCGATCCTCGGCGTCTCGATGGCCGTGGCCCACGCGGCCGCCGAGCACTGCGGCCAGCCGCTCTATCGCTATCTCGGCGGCGCCACCGCCCGGATCCTCCCCGCGCCGATGATGAACATCATCAACGGCGGCGCCCACGCCGACAATCCGCTCGACGTGCAGGAATTCATGGTGATGCCGCTCGGCTTCGACACGTTCGAAGACGCGCTGCGGGCCGGCGTTGAGACGTTTCACGCGCTCAAGAAGGTGCTCAAAGACAAGAAGCTCGCCACGGCCGTGGGCGACGAGGGCGGCTTCGCCCCACACATCGGCTCCTGTGCCGAGGCGCTCGAAGTGATCATGGCCGCGATTGGCAACGCCGGCTACAAGCCGGGCGAGCAGATCGCGATCGCGCTCGACGTGGCCGCCACCGAGCTCTACGACGCCAAGGCGGGCACCTACACGATCGAGGGCAAGACGCTCGACTCGGCCGGCATGGTGGACTTTTTCGCCAACCTCGCCGGCAAGTACCCGATCATGTCGATCGAAGACGGCTGCTCCGAGGACGACTGGAAGGGCTGGAAGCTGATCAGCGAGAAGCTCGGCGACAAGGTGCAACTCGTGGGCGACGACCTGTTCGTGACCAACTCGGAACGGCTCGCCCGTGGCATTGCCGAGGGTGTGGCCAACAGCATCCTCGTGAAGGTCAACCAGATCGGCACGCTCACCGAGACTATTCAGGCCGTCTCGCTCGCCCACCGCTCGGGCTACACGTCGGTCTCGAGCCACCGCAGCGGTGAGACGGAAGACGCCACGATCGCCGACCTCGCCGTCGGCCTCTCGACCGGCCAGATCAAGACGGGCTCGGCCTCGCGCAGCGACCGGATCGCGAAGTACAACCAGTTGCTCCGCATCTCGGAATCGCTCGGCGACGGCGCCGTCTACGCCGGCCGCGACGTCCAAGCCCGCTGGCCGGGCATCGCGTAGGCGTGGGGCAAGCGTCCCGCTTGCCGTGGTCTCTCCCGGATCAGAGGGGCGCCGGCTCGGGGTTACCCCGTACCGTCTCGCCGGA
>JBMLMS010000261.1:0-1088 GCA_049243925.1 Pirellulales bacterium | reverse complement strand
GTCGCTCGGGCGGTAGTCGGCCGTGTCGGTGATGTAGTATTCGACGAGCCGGCCGAAGACCCAGCCGGTTTCGATCCGCCATGAGACACCGAGGTCGGCAGGGCGGCGCTCCCAGCCGGCGAGCAAGCGGTAGTCGTGGTACACGACGACGTCGTTGGCACCGCTGTCGCGTCGCACCGCCCACTGGTTGCCCCCGAACTCACCGGCCAGATAGACCCACTGCGCTCCACGATCGGTCTCCTTCACCCGCCAGGCCATCCTGGGCCGCGGAAAGATGAGTTCGAACCGGCGGTCGTCGGAGGGCGTCCAGAGCAGGCCGCCAGCGGGCAGGATGTTGACGTCGTAGCGGTCGAGATAGATGACGCCCGCGACGATGCGAAGATCCTTCGTCGCCTCGTAGGCGCCGAAGCCGTGGCCTGTGACCCGCAAGGCCTGCGGCGTGTCGTTGACGAAGTCGCTGTACCAGCCTGGGGCCACGGCGAGATCGACGCCGAACGTCTTGCCGATCTTCCGCATCCACCGGGCCTGGAGCCACGCGTCGTAAAGCTGCGCGGGGAGCCCCGGATCCATCGGCCCGGAAACCTCGTCGACAAACGTGCCGCCAAATCCGGGTGTGAGGAGGAGCGGTGAATCGACCGTGGGCGCCGGCAGGCCGATCGTGAGGCTCGTGTCGAGTGTGGTGAGGCCGAGGCCGTTCGAGCCGAGCCGCGGGAGCTCCGTGGCTGTGAAGATCACCTGCTGAAGCGCACCCGGCTTCGCGCCGGGCGGCAGTTTCCGACCGGCGGGCGGTTCGAATTCCTGCCGGGGCTGTCCGGGCGGCGCGAGGTCGTCGGGAAGGAGCGGTTCGGTGAGGTCCTGCGGGTCGCCGAGCGCGGCCAGGCGCACATCGCCAAGAGCTGCCAGGCGAATCCGCTCGAAGACCCCCTGCTCCACCGGCGGCAGCGGCACGACCTCGTCGGCGCGCACAGTGAAGCAGCCGACGAACAACACCGTCGCCGCGACCAAGGCGTCGACGCATCCTTTCGTGGTGGTGCGCCGGCTCGGGGGCGGCAAAAGTCGCCGCTGTGCGGTCCTTCGGATTGTCGCGT
>JBMLMS010000260.1:0-3264 GCA_049243925.1 Pirellulales bacterium | reverse complement strand
GAGCCGGCGATGTAGCCGCCGCAGCTGCCGAGCGCCTTCGAGAGCGTGCCCATCCAGAGATCGACGTCGCTCGGCTTCACGCCGAAGTGCTCGCCGATGCCCCGGCCGCGCGGTCCCATCACGCCGATCGAGTGGGCTTCGTCCACCATCAAGAGCGCCTTGTTGCGCTTCGCGAGACCGATGAACTTCGGCAGGTCGGCGAAGTCGCCGTCCATGCTGTAGATCCCCTCGATCACCACGAGCACGCGGCGATACTGGCTGCGAACCTGGGCGAGCAGCGTTTCGGCGGCGTCGAAATCGTTGTGCGGAAACGGCCGGCGGCGGGCCCCGGAGAGCACCGCCCCCTGCAAGAGGCTGTTGTGGGCGAGCGCGTCGTGCAGCACGAGGTCGCCGGGGCCGACGACGTGGCCGATCACCGTCTCGTTCGTGGCGTGGCCGCCGACAAACGTGATCGCGTCTTCCGTGCCCACGAACCGGGCGATTTCCCGCTCGAGCTCCTGGTGGATTACCTTCTCGCCCGACACGAGCCGGCTGGCCGACACGCTCGTGCCGTAGCGGTCGAGCGCCGCCTTCGCGGCGAGCGTCACCTCGGGTTCGCCCGACATGCCGAGATAGTTGTAGGTGGCCCAGCTCACCATCTCGCGGCCGCCGATCAGCGTGCGGTCGGTCGTCAGCCCCTCGTGGACGCTGAAATACGGGTTTTCGAGACCCGCGTTTTTGACCATCGCGAAGTTCTGCTCGAGGGCTCTGACCTCCGGGAAGTCTTCGATGCGGAATGTGTCGGATGGAACATCCACAACCACCTTCGCGGTCTCGGCCCGCTTAACGCCTTCGAGCGGCATGTGATCCAGGATCGCCTCGGTCACCTCGCGGCAGGTCTCGATCTGCGGCAGCACCTGCTCGGGGAACCGGCCGCCGAAAGCCTCCTCGAGGCTGGCCACGATCTCCATCCGCTCGAGCGAGTCGAGGCCGAGCTCGACGATGTTCGTGTCAAGTGTGAGGTCGCCTGCCCGCTCCTTGGCGATCCGCCGCACGTGGTCGAACACGGTCTGCACCACGTCTTGCGGCAGGTCGCGGTCGGGCCGCAACGCCCGCGAGGCCTCGCCGACGGGCCGCAGACGCGCGAGCCGCGGTGTCTCGGAGGCCGTTCGGTCGGGAGCCGCTGGCTTCGCTGCCTCACCGCCGCCGGCCTGGAGCCACGCGATGTGCTGCTCGACCACTTCGAGCGTGCCCTCGAGAAACTGCCGCTTGCAGGCATGCCGCTGGATCTTGCCGCTCGACGTCTTGGCGATGCTGTTGGGCCGCACCATCACGAGACCCTCGAGCGCCACTTCGTGCTCGATCGCCAGACGCTTGCGAATCTCGTCGAAGGCCGTCGAAAGCTCGCCGGCCTCGCGTTTGCCCCGCTCGAGCTCGGCCACCACGACGACCCGCTCGCGGCCGTCGACGTCGACGGAAAACGCGGCCACGGAGCCCGCCCGCACGAGCGGGCTCGCCTCTTCCACGGACCGCTCGATGTCCTGCGGATAATGGTTGCGGCCGCGGACGATGATCAGATCCTTGAGGCGGCCCGTCACGAACAATTCACCGGCGTCGAAAAACCCGAGGTCGCCGGTGCGCAGATACGGCCCCGGATTCGGCCGCCACTTCTTCGCCGACTGGGTCTGGGAGTGGGAATCGGGGCGGGCGAGCATCGCCGCGAACGTCTCGCGGGTCGCATCCTCGCGGTTCCAATAGCCCTGGGCCACGCTGGGCCCGCTCACCCAGATCTCGCCGACTCTGCCCGGCGGCAGCGCCTCGCAGGTCTGCGGATCGACGATTCGCACGTCCTGGCCGTCGAGCTCGCGGCCCGAGCCCACGAGCCTTCGGGCCCCGGGTGCGAAGCCCGCGCGGGTGGTCGCCGAGCCCGTCTCGAGCGCCGCTGCGTCGAACGCCCGGATCACGGGTGGCTCGAACTTCATGCCGCCCGTCACCATCAGCGTGCTCTCGGCGAGCCCGTAGCAGGGGAAGAACGCCTCGCGCCGGAAGCCGCTCACGGCAAACGCCTCGGCGAAGGCATCGATCGTCTCGGGCCGCACCGGCTCCGCGCCGTTGAAGGCCAGCGACCAGCTGGAGAGATCGAGGCTCGCCCGCTGCTCGGGAGTCGTCTTCCGCACGCACAGCTCGTAGGCGAAATTCGGCCCCCCGCTGATCGTGGCCCGATACTTCGAAATCGCCTGCAGCCACCGCAGCGGCTTCTGTAGGAAGGCCACGGGCGACATGAGCACGTTGAACTTGCCGCCATAGAGCGGCACGAGGATGCCGCCGATGAGCCCCATGTCGTGGAAGCTCGGCAGCCAGAACACGCCCGACTGGCTGCGCGTGATCTCGAAGGCCTGCATGATCCGCAGCGAGTTGTGGAGCAGATTCTCGTGCGAGAGCATCACGCCCTTGGGCGTGCCGGTGGAGCCGCTCGTGTATTGCAGAAAGGCGAGCGTGTCGCCGCTGACGTCGGGGCGGCTCCAGCGGTCGGCCCAGTCGAGTTCGAGCTCGGCATCGACCTTCCAGAGCAGCTTCTCGAGACTCGGCGCCGCGGCCCGCAGAGTGTCGAAGCGATCGAGAACGTCGCGGGTCGTGAGCGCGACCGACGCATTGGCATCGGCGGCGATCGCCTCGATCCGTTCCACCGAACGGTTCTTCCGCGGCGGATAGGCGGGCACGGCGATCGCCCCGCCGTAGAGGCAGCCCATGAAGGCCGCGATGAAGTCGAGCCCCGAGGGATAGAGGAGCAACACCCGCTTCCCCTGCATCCCCGACGCCATCAGCCACGCCCCGAGCGCCCGGGCCTTCCGGTCGAGCTCGGCATACGTGATGTTCAGTTCCTCGTTTTCGCCGTCGACGAGGAACGTGAACGCCCGGTCGTGGGGGCGATACGCGGCCCGCTGCCGCAGGAGATCGACGATCGTCTCCGCGAACGAGCCTTCGGTGTAGGGATTGGGAATCACGTCGTCGGCAGCCTCCACCCGCCCCCGGCCGCCCAGAGGCAGCCGAAACCTGCAACTTCATGGAATTCGGCTGATTCCAGGCCGGGCCCCGCATTCTAGTCGCGAGCACCAGACAACCGGAAGTTTCGGCCTGTTTCGCGATCGATAGCGTGTTTCTCACCCTCCCGTCGAGGGGCGCGGAGGCTGCCACGAGCGGTCACTCCTCCGGTTCCACAAAGTTTTCCGGCGCCGGCTTCGGGCTCCCCATATCCCGCTCGCCGGACGTTCGCCTTCGCCCTCC
>JBMLMS010000259.1:0-5389 GCA_049243925.1 Pirellulales bacterium | reverse complement strand
CTCCTCGCGTGGGCTGCGGCAGCCCAAGGCTCGTCGAGCGTTCGCCGACCCCCTCGCCTCCGCGAACGCTACGGCCGAAGCCGCTTCATCATCAACGATTTATAGGCCTCGACGCCCGGCTGGCCGTAGGGATTCGTGCCCACGAGGCGGCCCTCGACGACGGTTGCGAGCATCAGCATCTGGAGCAGTTGGCCGACCGTGTGTTCGTCGATTCGCGGCAGCACGATATCGGCCGTGGGACGCTTGTCGGAGGCGTAGGCTTCGTTCGTGCCGGCGGCCGCGGCGGCGAGCATGTCGGGCCACGAGCGGCCGACGAGATCGTCGAGTTTATCCTGGTCGGCCGCGTAGGAGCCGAGCGGCGGAAGCACAAGCTCGTCGCGGCGCGGTTCACCGACGATCAGGTTCGTGATCAGCTTGTCGCGGCGGCCCTCCTGGTGCTGCTGACCGCGGGAGTGGAGGTCGCGGGTGGTGACGGTGGTGAGCGGCGTGGCACCCTTGCCCGCCTTCCCGAGGCTCTCGGAGAGCAGCTGGTCGTACCACAGGCCGACGGCTTCGAGCCGATTGCTCCAGCTCGAGAGCACGCGGATCGTCGCGGCCATCCGTTCTTCGGCAAGGTGCGATACGCCCACGAATCGCAGCACGGGATTCTCGGCCACGGGTGCTTCGCGAAATCGTCGGTTCATCGCCGCCGCACCTTCGAGCAGCCGCACGACATCGATACCGACGGTCGCGGCCGGAAGGAGGCCCACCGCGGTGAACACCGAAAAGCGGCCACCCACACCGTCGGGGATGTCGAACACGTCGGGGCAGCCGATCGCCCGGGCGAGATCAGCCAGCCGGCCCGTCCGGCCCGTGATCGGCACGACTCGTTCGGCAAGGAGCGTGCGGTCGTTGCCGACCGAGCCGGCCAAGGCCGCGAGAAACAGCCGCGTCGCCACGGCCGTCTCCAAGGTGCCGCCGCTCTTGCTGACCAAGAGGAGCGCCCAGCGGTGCAGCAGGTCGGCGTTGGGGGCCTGCCCCTGCCCCGCCGCCCGCAAGAGGTCGAGCAAGCCCTGCGCGGAGTCGTTGTCGATGTTGAACCCCTCGAACGACAGCCGGGGCCGGCCGCCGCGCTCGCCGCGCGGGAGCTCGTTGTGGAAGGGGTGGCAGCAGGCCTCGAAGAGCGCCCGCGTGCCCATGTACGAGCCGCCGATGCCGAGCACCACGATCCGATCGACCGCCTCGCGGAGCCGTCGGGCCGTGCCGAGGATGGCAAAGAGTTCGCTCGTGGGGCGGTCGGTGTGGTAGGCGGCGAGGAGCCGGTCGGGCAGGTCGATGAAGGCGGGGTCGAGCGACTCGCCGGCCCGGGCGTTGCCCGCGGCGAAGCGGTCAAGATCCGTAAGGGTCTCGATCCGGGCCTGATCGAGACGCGGGCCGAGCGCCGCAAGGTCGGCCGCGGAGAACCCGCCGGTCGCGAACACCGCGGCGGGCTCGTAGTGAATCGGATCTTCGGACGGCTTCGGGCGGACGACGCTCATGGCTGCATTCCGGCTGTTGTCGTGGTGTCGATCACGGTATAGAAGAGCCGGCGAACTGTAGCCGATCGCGCCGCGTGGCAGCAACGATTTCCCTCGCAGAAGGAGCCTTTCGTGAATCAACTCGACCTGGTCAGGGAGCTCGCCGAACAGGCGACGTCGAAGATCGTGATGCTCGTGGCCGACGGGCTGGGCGGACTGCCGCTCGAGCCGGGCGGCAAAACGGAGCTCGAGACGGCGGTCACTCCCAATCTCGACAGGCTCGCCGCCCGCGGCACGAGCGGCTCGAGCATCCCCGTGCTCCCGGGCATCACGCCTGGATCGGGCCCGGGCCATCTCGGCCTCTTCGGCTACGATCCGCTGGAATTCAAGATCGGCCGGGGCGCCCTCGAAGCGACCGGCATCGGCTTCGAACTGGGCCCCGATGACGTGGCCGCCCGGGGAAATTTCTGCACCCTCGACGCCGCCGGGCTGATCGCCGACCGCCGCGCCGGTCGGATCGCCTCGGAAGAGAGTTTCAAGGTGGTGGAGCGGCTTCAGGCAGTAAAGATCCCCGGGGTCGAGACGTTCGTAAGGCCGGTGAAGGAGCACCGGTTCGTGGTGGTGTTTCGCGGCCAGGGCCTCGATGGTCGCGTGGCCGACACCGATCCCCAGGCCGTGGGCGTGGCGCCGCTCGATCCCCAGCCCGTGGTGTCGGCTGCCGCTCGCACTGCCGAGGTCGCGAAGGAATTCGTGCGGCAGGCCCGGGCGATTCTGGCCGACGAGCCCAAGGCCAACGGAATGGTGCTGCGCGGGTTTGCCGCCAAGCCGCAGCTGCCCGGCTATGCCGAGCTGTATGGGCTGCGGGCGGCGGCGATCGCCGTCTATCCGATGTACAAGGGGCTGGCCCAGCTGGCCGGCATGAAGCTCGTGGGCAAGGCGCAGTCACTCGACGAGCAGATCGACGAGCTGGCCCGGCGCTGGGAGGAGTTCGACTTCTTCTTCCTGCACTTCAAGTACACCGATTCCACCGGTGAAGACGGCAATTTCGCCGAGAAAGTGCGGCGGATCGAGGAACTCGATCGGGCCCTGCCCCGGATCGAAGCCCTGCGGCCCGACGTGCTCATCGTGACGGGCGACCACTCGACGCCGAGCCGGCTCAAGAGCCACTCGTGGCATCCCGTCCCCACGCTGCTCGTCGCCGACACATGCCGGCCGGATGGGCTGGCGGCATTCTCCGAACGCGACTGCCTGCGCGGCGGATTCGGAATTTTCCCCGCCAAACACCTCATGCTGCTGGCGATGGCGCATGCGGGGCGGTTTGGCAAGTTCGGGGCCTGAAGCCGCGGGGCCGACTGGAGCGATTCGCTCCAGCGACTGGTTCATGGCGACCAGGGGGTGGGGCGATTCGCCCCACCCCCTGGTGCGTTTCGTCCCCATCGGCGCGGCCCGAGGTCAGCCTGCATGAGTGGCAAGCAAACTTTTTCCCCTCTGAAATTTGCGGAGAAACAGCGTTTTTAGGGGCATTCTCGCGGGCACCGCAAGCGACCGCCCGTCTTTGGCACGCCGCTTGCGTTGAGTTCATGGCGTGAGGCCGGCATCCCGGTGCCTAGTCCACGTGAATCGCCTGTAGTCCCTCGAACCTGTGTCTCCGAAAGGAGTTCGCTCATGAACATCTCCGCTCCATCTTCGACAGTCTCCGTGGGAGCCACCCGTTGGTCGCTCACGCGTGCCGACGTCTTTCTGTGTGCTGTGCCGATCGCCCTGTTCTTGTCGATCGTGTCGCTCGTCTGAGTCGCTGGCCTCGACCGTCCGTGAATCACTTCGAAAGGAATCTCCTCCATGTCCAACATCCGTCCGTTCTTTCTCTCGCGGGCTTCCAACGCCTTCGCGTCGCTTGCGATGACGGTGGCACTGGCGGTGCTCACTATCCTGGCCTTGGCGATCGGCTCGATGCGGGATTCGAAGGCTGAAATGACCTCGAGTTTGCTGCTCGTCTCACGGGTGGAAGATCCGGCGATCGAATGGGGCGCTACAGCAGTCGTGCGTGCCTTGCCGGTGCGTTCGGCAGAGGCGGAGAAGCCGCAGGTCATCTCTCGTCGTCCGCTGTCCGCTGCATCCACGCTGCCGCGGAGCCGTGCGGCTGGCCCGTCGCAGGAGTGGATGGGAGTTTCCAAGCTCGCGTTCCCGTTGCTCGTGAATGATCTCGTGGTTGCTCGGCCGCAGGCCGCGCCCCGAGTGATGACGGGCCAGGCAGTCGGTGTGAAGTAGACCGCTGTCAGCCACCCAGTTTTCCAACGAAACAATTCCGAACACTGACGATTACCCTGGGAGTTTTCTCGATGTCACACAAGCATGAAATCGCAGCCGGGCCGATGTCGCCCGGCGTCGGAGAGGGTGACAACTCGATTCCGTCGCTGCGGGCGCTCGGGATCAACGAAATCGTGATCGTCGATGCGGCCTGCGACCGCTACCCCGATTTTGTGAAAGCGGCTCGGGCCGGTGAGATCGGCCTGCACTTCTGCAGCGACGGCCGGTCGGCCGTCCGCATGGCGCGACGATTTCGCGCGGATGTCTGGCTCGTGGGCACGGACCTGGCCGATATGTCGGGCTTCGACCTCCTGGAAATGCTCTCGCCGCACGTCGTGCACGGCGACGTCGATCCGATGCTCTCCGGTGCTCGGATCTCACTCGATCGTCTTGGCGAGGGTCCGCGGTCGGCGATCTTCATGGTCGCCGATGAATATCGTCTCGAGGATGAGCAGCGGGCGCTCGTGTCGGGTATCGCCGGCTATCTGGTCCGGCCGATCACGCTCGACGTGATCCGGGCGACCCGAGACACGGCATGCACGCCCGACCTGGAGTCCTCGCTGGCAAACCATTCCACCCTGTGCTGAACCCCGGTGAACCCGGATCGTTCGAACTGGACTTGATGGGAAAGAAAACACGATGAGCCCTCCTGCACTGCTGACCTTCCACGACGGTGACACCGACGAGCGGCCGGAAGACCAGATTCCGAACGTCGTGGTCGTCGATCCGCGATTCGACTGCTACAAGCCCCTCGCGGCGAGTGCCCGCATGGGCAAACTCAACGTCCACTTTCGGTCGAGCGGCACCGAAGCCCTCAAACTGGCCCGTCGGCTTCGCGTCGATGCGTGGCTCGTCGCTCCGGAGTTAGACGACATCTCGGGGCAGGATTTCATCGAACTTTTACAGGCGCGGGTCGGAGCATCGCGTCTGGCGATGGTCGAGACCTCAGAGCCCGGTTCAGCCACGTGGGAGACCGCGGCACGCGAGGCAGCCGAGGCTGGCGCCGCCGCCACGCTATCGCCGCCGATCACGTTCCGTGACCTCGAGCACTTGCTCGGTGTTCCAGCGGAGCGGCGGGGCGCGATCGTCGTCGGCACGAATCCTGCTACGCGGGCGTTTGCAACGCTGCCGATCGGCGTGAGTGCCGCGGCAGTGGCGATCGCGGTGCTCATGCTGGGCTGAGGGCCGAATCATGCGCGCGACGATCGTCGCCATCATTGCGGCGGTCGCGCTCGTGAGCGCTGGCGAGTCGCGAGCACAAAACGACTGGCAGTATCCAGACCCGTATTTCGGGATCCTGGAGATCGAGAAGTCGCGTGGTTCTGCTTCCCGAGCGGCCGTTGTTCCGCAGCCTCGGGCTAGAGGCCGGCAGAGGCAGCCCGGGGCGGGGAGAGCGGGTGGTTCGTGGGGCCGTAGCCGGTGGGTTCCCACATCGAATGGGACGCGCGGCCCTTCAGGGCCGACTGCCGAGCGTTGAGGAGGGGATAAACGCTATTGTATTGCGAAGGCCGCCGCAGGCGCACGGGCCGCCGAGTGTTCTCACGCGCGGATGCATCGGTCTGGCTGCCGTGATCTGGCTTGCGCTG
>JBMLMS010000258.1:0-4928 GCA_049243925.1 Pirellulales bacterium | reverse complement strand
GTGTTCCGCCAGATGAAGATGTACAACGACCCGTCGATGAACCCCTATCTCTACAAGGCCCAGCAGGGCCAGCGGGCCACGAAGGCGGCGTAGAGCGCACGGGCCCGGCGGACGGCCGCGTCAGACGAAGGTCACGTCCTGGACGGAGACGCCGTACGTGTTGGTGCCCGACACGTTCACCGAGAGCACGTTGTTCACGATGCGGATCGGGCAGTTGATCGTCACGTTCCGCCACTGCAGGCCGATCTGGCCCATGCCGCCGTCGAGGAACTGGCCGCCCGAGAGCGTCGCCGAGTTGCTCGCCGTGTTGAAGACGCCTCCGGAGGTGGCCGCCACGGCTCGCCCGGCGAGACGCGCCGGGCTGGCGGAGGGCGTCAGGTAGAGATTGTCGGCGCCGGAGCCCGATGCCGCCCAGCCGCTGTCGAACCGGATGCCTGAGACGGTGATCGGGCCGGTGCCGTTGGCGTCGCCGTCCACGTTGATCGAGCAGGAGTTGTGCTCGATCCGCACGGAGCCGTTGACCGTGACGTTGCTCCACTGCAGGCCGATGTCGCCCATCCCGCCATCGAGAAACTGATTGCCGGCGAGGATCGCGCCACTGTTGGTGGCGGAATTCGTCCGGGCGGCCTGCGAGAGGCTGCCGCCTGAGGTCATCAATCGCTGCGCTCCCATCCTGGCAGACGCGCGAGCGATCGACGGTGGTCCGGAGTCCGCGGTTGGCACGGAGCCCGGGAAGTTGATGTTGCCGAGCGTGATGCTGCCCGCCACCCCGCCGGCCTGCGTGCCGGCCGTGCCCTGGTTGCTGACCTGGAGCACGTTGTTCACGATCACGAGACCGCTGCCACTCTGCGTGATGGTCGTCCACTGGAGCGACGTGGCCGAGGCCGGCACATTCACAAACTGCTGGTTGGTCCGATTCACGCGGTTCTGGTAGCGCCTGAAGGCGGGATTCGGCACGTAGGGGCTCGGGGCGGCTGGCCCCACGGTGAGGCTGTCGAGCTTCGCCGACGCGAGCCGGCGATCGCCCGCGGTGCCGTTCGCGGAGCCGAACGTGACGTTTTGCACCGAGATGCCTGCGAGGACCGAGCCTTCGGGCTGGATGGACAGTGAGTTGTGCACCACCTGCACGTCGCCTGTGACCGTCACCTTCGACCACTGCATGCCGATGTCGCCGAAGCCGCCGTCGGCGAACTGGCTGTTCGCCACGAGCCCGCTGTTGGTGGCCGAGTTGGATTGAGACGGCGTCGCGCCGGGCTTCGTGGGCGCGGGCAGCTTGGGCGTGGGGGACGTCCCGTTCGTGATGACGGGCGGAGTGGCGGGCAAGAGGCCGCCACTCGACGGCGTGGACGGGGCGAATGACGGCGGCGCCGCCGTGAACGACACATCGGCGACGGTGATCAGGCCCTGCCCGGCATTCTCCGGCTGGATGGAGAGGGAGTTGTGCGTCACCTCGACGTTGCCGCTCACATTCACGTGCTGCCACTGCATGCCGATGTCGCCGAAGCCGCCGTCCGCGAACTGGCTGGCCACGATCCGCCCGCTGTTGGTGGCGTCAGTGGTCGAAGCGGTCGTAGTGGACGCCGCGGGTGTGCCGCCCGGAGCGACGGGCGCGACTGGCCCGGCAGGGGGCGTCGTCGCGAAGCCGGGCTGCGACAACTGGCCGAACTGTTTCTGACCGGTCGTGATCGAGCCCACGTTGGCGAGCTGCGGCTGGATCTCGAGGCCGCTGTGCTGCGTGGCCACCCGCCCTCCGACGGTCACGTTTTCCCACTGCATTCCGATGTCGCCAAACCCGCCATCGGCCACCTGGCTCGACATGATCGAGCCGGTGTTCGTGCCCGTGTCCTGGGTGGAGAAGTACAACGGCCGGGCGCCGGTCGCCTTTGGCAGCTTCGAGAGCACGATCTGGTATCCATTCGCCGCGACCGACTGGATCACGGTATTGGGAGGGATGCCTTCGCCGAACACGGCCATGCGCGGGTAGAGCGAGCTCGTCGTCGGCGCCGCGCCGCGGGCGGCCTTGGCGAAGGTCACCACGCGCGTCTTCGCGTTAAGCGTGCCCAGGAGGGACGGAGGGCCGAAATTTCCCTGGCCGTTGGTCGGCTGGATGACGAACTTTTCCGCACCGATGTCGATCGACCCGCCCACCTTCACCGACCGCAACTGCAGCCCGGTGTCGCCGAAGCCGCCGTCGTTGAACTGGCTCGAGGCGATGGTGCCGGCGTTGGCCTGCATCCCCGGCAGCTGCGGGGCGAAAGGCACGATCGGCGGCGTCACGGGCACGTCGGGCGACCCGAGCGTGGTGCGCGACACGATCGACAGGTCGCCGCCGACCGAGAGTCCGCTGGCCTGGATGCCGAGCGGCCCGAAGCCGCCGTCATTGAACTGGCTGGATGAGATGATTCCGGCGTTCGTGGGGAGTGTGGACACGTTGGGAGGCAAAAGAGCAGGCACCGTGTTGGCGCCGCCCACGGGCACCGGCTGAGTGCCGCCCGCAGCCGGCTTACCGATTCCCTCGTCGAAGATATCGACGCGCAGGGCACCATTCGGAATCGCCACGTTCTGCATCTGCAGGCCGAGCGTGGTGAAGCCGCCCACGTTCACCTGGCTGCCGCTGATCTGTCCTGAATTCACGGCCGACTGGGGATAGCCGTAGCCGGCCGGCGGGGTGGGAGGCGAGCCGACGTTGTTGGGCGCGGTGAGCTGGATCGACTGCCCCCTGCCGGCGCGAACGCCCAGCAGTTGCAGGCCCAGAAGCGAATAGCCGTAGGGCTGGAACTGGCTTCTATTGATCGAGCCCGCGTTGGGGTTCACGGGAGTGGCGGAGAGCGCCAGCCGCTGTTCCAACCGCTCGGCCTGAGCGAGCCTGTGGCGGCTCGTGCGCGGACTGCGTCGGGCTCGATGGCCAGCTTTCAATGCACACCTCCGGTCTTCGTGCATTCTAAGGCCAATCCTTGTTGCCCCGCTCCCCCACCCGTAAGATGCCACTGCGAAAGCCCTTGTTTTCAAGGGCCAATCGCCGTTCGCCCCCGTAGCTCAGTTGGATAGAGCGGAGCTTTCCTAAAGCTCAGGTCACAGGTTCGATCCCTGTCGGGGGTAGTGAGTTTAAAAGGGGCCGCAGCTCTTATTCCCGGCGCGAAAGCCACCGGCGGCATGACCCAGATCGTGGCCAGCAGGCATGCCGATGAAGCAGCTGCCAAACACCCGCAGGCCGAAGGCCGCAAACGGGATCAGCCCGGCGACAAGTTCCACGCCGCGGGAGAGCTTCGGCAGCGACGGGCTGACGGGTAGCCAGCCGCCCTCGCTCATTCACGTTGAAGAACGAATGCGGTCGATCCAGTAAAGCGGACGACGCCTTCCATGAGCAATTGCGACGACGGTTATGGATGCATATTCAATGGCCGCAATGAACTCCGCGCCGAGGCCGTCCCTCGCATCGTCATACCAGGCTGCCGCTTCAAAGAGTTCAAGAAGGGCGGCAGGTTCGACCTGCAGATTCAAGATGCGGCTCGCTCGGCCCGACGGCGTTCAAGGTGCTCGCGAGCCTGACGCAGAGCGATGTCGGCAGGAAGCGGCTTCACGAGTCCCTTATCGATCATCTCGATCCTTCGAGCCACTTCGTCGGCCCACGCCTTGGCGACCTCCGAACTCGCGAACCCCGAGTCGTGATCAATCGTCTCATCGATTCTTTCCGCGATGAATTCGCGGTCAGACGCCGGCAACGCCAGCACCTTGGCGAGAAGCTCGTCACGAGCTGGGTTGGGCTGAGTGCCGGTGTTCATGCAATCATTCTCCACGACTCAGGAAGTATACGCCCGTACATTTTTGCGTCAACCCAGCACGTCCTTGATGGTTAAAAGGAGACGCAGCTCTTTTTTCGGCCCCCCCTCTGGCTGGTAGTCTGCCGTCCATGATGGGATCGGCAGCGATGACGATCGAACAGGCAGCGGCACTGCTGGGCGTGCAGGCGGGCCTACTGCAGCCGTTCGCCGTGGCTGACCCGTTTCACGATGGGCTGCCGCTCGAGGGGTTTCTCTGCCAGAAGACCGACCACCGCTATGGAGCGATCGTGATCACGCGGGTGGCGGACGAGCCCTGCCCGCAGCTGATCCATGCCACGCCCAAACTTCGGTATCCCTTCGACCGCGACGGGCGGTTTCGATTTCCGCCGATCGCCCGCGCGCACGTCTACGAGAAACTCGACGGCACGAACGTGCTCGCCTATCGCTACCGCGACGCCGCAGGGGTCGTGAGGACGACGTTCAAGCTGCGGCTACACCCGGTGCTCCGCAACGGCACCTTCGGCGGGTTTCTCGACATGTGGCGGGAGCTGCTCGCACGACATCCGGAAGCCGCAGCCCTCCCCACACGGAACGACTGCAGCATCTCCTTCGAGCTGTATGGCGGCCGCAACCCGCACCTCATCGCCTACGACGAGCCGCTGGCTATGGCCGTGCTCTTTGGCGTGGAGCCGGCGACCGCCCGATTGATCGCCCCTTTTGAGCTCGAGCTGGGCGACGTGCCGGCGGCGCCGCTCATGGCGGAACTCTTGGCCGGAGAGGATCCCGTGGGCTGCTTCCAGAATCTGCGCGTGGAATTGGAGGCCCGCAACGTGCGGCTTTCGGATGAGCAGCTTTCCGGGACGGAGGGAGCCGTCTGGTGCGTCACCGAACCCTCGGGCCGGGTCAGCCTCTGGAAGTGCAAGCCCGAGAGCATCGAGGAGATTCATTGGGCGACCGGTATCAACAAGCAGGCCGTGCTCGCCACCTGCTGGAATGCTCTCGAGACGGTGGACGTGCTCTCCTTCGAGACGGTGCGGCCGCTGTTGCTCGAGGAGTATGAGCC
Organism: Pirellulales bacterium; assembly: GCA_049243925.1. GTDB lineage: Bacteria > Planctomycetota > Planctomycetia > Pirellulales > UBA1268 > RGVT01. The sequence goes on along the minus strand of JBMLMS010000258.1, from coordinate 83 downwards.
GGAAGACGTGGATGCCTCCCGGCCGCATGTCGAGGCCTGCATCGCGGCGGTCCGTACGGAACTCGCCTTCCGCGAGCGGGTGC
>JBMLMS010000257.1:0-5196 GCA_049243925.1 Pirellulales bacterium | reverse complement strand
CCTGGAGGGCGGAGGCGAACGTCCGGCGAGACGGTACGGGGTAACCCCGAGCCGGAGCGCACGTTGAGTCGTGACAGGCTAAAGCCTGTCCTACAAAGGGATACGGGGAGCCCGAAGCCGGAGCGCAACCCATCGCTCACTGCGCCTCGTCGGACTCGTGGCGTTCCTTCATCTCGCGAGCGAGCGCCGTCATCCGCTCGTCGATCTGGGCCCGCAGCTCGGTCAGTTCGGTTTCGAGCCGCTTGTCCGCCGCGGCAGCGAGCTTCTCGAACTCCGCAGCTGACCGTTTCTCGATTCGTTCGAGCTCCTGTGTGGTCTTGGCAGCCACTTCTTTGCCCACCGCCTCGACCCTGTCGGCCGTCTTCTTCGCCTCGGCCGCCGACTGGCCGGCCACTGTCGTGGCGGCTTTCGCCACCTCCGCGTCGATCGCCTTCTTCATCTCCTGGAACTGTGCGTCGACCCGCTCCCGCAGCGCCTTCGCTTCGACGGCGAACGCTTCGTCGAGCGCCTTGGCCTCCGCCTCGAATCGGGCGTCGAGCTGCTCCGAGCCGGTCTGAAACTGCAGCCGCAGCTTCTCGGCCTCGTCGGCCACCTGCGTGTCGAGCGAGTCCTGGAGGTCTTGCTTCGCCTCGTGCACACGGGCGTTCACCCGCACCGTCACGTCGCGCGACAGCCGGGCGTAGAGCTCGGCTTTGCGTCGCTCCCAGATCTGGGTGAAGGGCCATGCCGCGGCGGCCTCCACCGCAACGACCGCCACGAGCACCGTCATCACTCCGCACGCCGCCTTGCGCATCACGACCTCCCTGCCGATTCGGAACCACGTGATTTGAGCCCGTGCATCAAACGTCGGCCTGCGGCCCCCGGGCGCGATACGCGCGGCACCACCGCGCGGACCAGACTTCCTGGAATCCCGGGTCGAAGCCCTACGACCGGCACAGGCCGCACCGATCAACACCCCTCCTCTCGGCTTACGCCTCGGGCTTCCGTGTTTACGCGACGGCGCGGCATCCTGCCGCCCGTCGCTTGGCGGGCCTCCGCCCGCAGGTGCTCAACCGGGCCTCCAGCCCTGGAATCAACGCGAAACTCATTCCCCGGAAGCCCGAGGCGTAAGCCGACGGAATACGCTGGGTGTCTGGTCAGCGAGCGGTGGCCGTCTCGGGAAACCGGTCCTGGATCGGCTGCACGGCGAGCGATTCGGTGCGCAACGCCTCCATCGCCCGCACGCACGCCTCGGCGGCCGGGAGCGTGGTGATGCACGGCACACCGTAGAGCACGCTGGCCGCCCGGATGCGGCCCTCGTCGGTCCGGGCGCCTTTGCCCCGCGGAGTATTGAAGATCAGCTGCACCGTGCCGTCGATGAGGTGGTCGATCAGGTTCGGATGTCCTTCCTGGAGCTTCTTCACCGTCTCCACCGGGATGCCGGCCGCCGCGAGGGCCCGCGCCGTGCCCGAGGTCGCAAGCAGTTCGAACCCCAGGGCGGTAAGCCGCCGCGCGAGGCCCACCATCGACTCCTTCGCCTGCGGGCTCGCCACACTCAGGAAGATCCGTCCCTGCTCAGGCAGGAGGATGCCCGCAGCCACCTGGCTCTTCGCAAAGGCGATGCTGAACCGGTCGCTCACCCCCATCACCTCGCCCGTGCTCCGCATCTCCGGCCCGAGCGCGATATCCACACCGGCGAATTTCACGAACGGAAACACGCTTTCCTTCACGCTCACGTGCGCCGGCACCGGATCGGCCGAGATCCCCTGCTCCGCGAGGCTCATGCCCGCCATCACCTTCACGGCCACCTTCGCCACCGCCAGCCCGGTCGCCTTCGCGACGAACGGCACGGTGCGGCTCGCCCGTGGATTCACCTCGATCACGTAGAGCGTGGGGCGGCCGTCTTCCTTCTTCACGGCGAACTGCACGTTCATGAGCCCCACCACGCCGAGGCTCCGCGCCAGCCCCGCGGCTGCCGCCTTGATCTCGGCGACGACGTCGTCCGACAGGCTGTGCGGCGGGATGCAGCAGGCCGAGTCGCCCGAATGCACCCCTGCCTCCTCGATGTGCTCCATCACGCCGGCCACGATCACGTCGCGCCCGTCGCAGATGCAGTCGACATCGACCTCGATCGCGTCTTCGAGAAACCGGTCGATGAGCACCGGCTGCCCCTGGGCCACCACGAAGGCCTCGGCCACATACCGCTCGAACTGCGCGTTGTCGTAGCAGATCTCCATGGCGCGGCCGCCGAGCACGAAGCTCGGTCGCACGAGCGATGGATAGCCGATCCGGGCCACTTCTCGGCGGGCCTGCTCGAGCGTGCGGGCGATGCCGCTGGCAGGCTGCTTGAGGTCGAGCCGCTCGAGGAGCGCTTTGAACAGCTCGCGGTCTTCCGCCTGATCGATCGTGTCGACGGTCGTGCCGATGATCGGCAGGCCGGCCGCGTGGAGCGCACGGGCGAGGTTGAGTGGCGTCTGCCCGCCGAGCTGCACGATCACGCCGTCGGGGTCGATGCGGTCGGCGATGTTGAGCACGTCCTCGCAGGTCAGCGGCTCGAAGAACAGCATGTCGCTCGTGTCGTAGTCGGTGCTCACCGTCTCGGGATTCGAGTTCACCATCACGCTCTCGATTCCCATCTCGCGCAGCGCGAAGCTCGCGTGGCAGCAGCAGTAGTCGAACTCGATTCCCTGCCCGATCCGATTGGGTCCGCCACCGAGGATCATGACGCGTTTTTTCCCGGGAGCCTTCGGCCGCGTCTCGTCTTCTTCTTCCCAGGTCGAGTAGTAATAGGGGGTCTGTGCCTCGAACTCCGCAGCACACGTATCGACTGCCTTGTAGGTGGCGACGATGCCGCGGCGCTTGCGTTCGTGCCGCACCTCGAGCTCCGCCGCCCCGAGCAGCACGGCCAGCTGCCGGTCGGAAAAGCCGAACTGCTTCGCCTGCCGCAGCACCGTGTCGTCGACGGCCGCGAGCGCTCCCGCCGCACGCAGGAGGCTCTCCATCTCCACGATCTGCAGCAGCTGATCGAGGAACCACGGATCGATGGCGGTCAGCTCGTGGAGCTCGGCGACCGTCATCCCGGCCTTGAGGGCATAGCGCAGATACCAGACGCGGTCGGGGTCGGGCGTGGCGACCCGCGCGCGGATGTCGTCTGGCGCGGGCTCGGCCACGGTGCCCCAGAGGTCTTTCTGATCGCAGCCGAAGCCGAAGCTGCCCACCTCGAGGCCACGGAGCGCCTTCTGAAACGCCTCCTTGAACGTGCGGCCGATGGCCATCGTCTCGCCCACGCTCTTCATCTGCGTGGTCAGCCGGCTGTCGGCCTCGGGAAACTTTTCGAACGCGAACCGCGGCACCTTCACGACGACGTAGTCGATCGAAGGCTCGAAGCAGGCCTTCGTCTTCTTCGTGATGTCGTTGGGCAGCTCGTGAAGCCGCCAGCCGACGGCGAGCTTGGCGGCGATCTTCGCGATCGGAAAGCCCGTGGCCTTACTGGCGAGCGCGCTCGAGCGGCTCACGCGCGGGTTCATCTCGATCACGATCATGCGGCCGGTCTGCGGCTCGACGGCGAACTGGATGTTCGACCCGCCCGTCGCCACGCCGATCGCCCGAATCACGGCGAAGCTCGCATCACGCATCCGCTGAAACTGCTTGTCGGTGAGCGTCATGGCCGGAGCCACGGTGATCGAATCGCCGGTGTGTACGCCGCAGGGGTCGAAATTTTCGATCGAGCAGATGATGACGGCGTTGTCGTCGGCGTCGCGCATCACCTCCATTTCGTATTCCTTCCAGCCGAGGATCGACTCCTCGACGAGCACCTCGCCCACCGGCGAGAGATCGAGCCCGCGCTGCACCTTGGTGTCGAACTCCTCGCGGTTGAAGGCGATGCCCGACCCCGAGCCGCCGAGCGTGAAGCTGGGGCGAATCACGGCCGGCAGGCCGATCTCCGCAAGCACCTCGCGGGCCTCCTGGAGGCTCCTCACGATCCGGCCGCGGCAGGTGTCGAGGCCGATCTTCCGCATCGTCTCCTTGAAGATCTCACGATCCTCGCCCCGCTTGATCGCCGCCGCGTCGGCCCCGATCATCTCGACGCCGTGCTTGGCGAGGATGCCCCGTCGATCGAGTTCCATCGCGAGGTTGAGGGCCGTCTGGCCGCCGAGCGTCGGAAGCACGGCATCGGGCTTCTCGGCCTCGATCACCTTTTCGAGCATCTGCCATGTGAGCGGCTCGATATACGTGCGATCGGCCGTCCCCGGGTCGGTCATGATCGTGGCCGGGTTGGAATTCACGAGCACGACGCGGTAGCCGTCTTCCCGCAGCGCCTTGCAGGCCTGGGTGCCGGAATAGTCGAACTCGCAGGCTTGGCCGATGACGATCGGGCCGGAGCCGATCAGGAGGATCGTGTGGAGGTCGTCGCGACGGGGCATCGGGGGCTCGATCAGAGGAAAAAACAAATTTCCCGAACGTAGCATCCCCGCCCCTCGACCGGCAACGACCGGCTACAATTCCCGACGAATCGCCCGACCGGGCGCGGCCTCATCCCTCTCTCGGAGCGATCCATTCATGTCGCTAGCCACGCCCGCGCTCGACGCCCTCCGCGAAACACTGCCCGACGATCTCAAAGACATCCGTCTCAATCTCTCGAGCGTGCTCACCGGCGAAAACCTGCAGCCGACGCAGGCCCTCGGAATCGCCCTCGCCGCGGCCCGGTTCGTGCGGGCGAAATCCCTCGCCACCGCCCTCGACTCCGACATCCGAGCCGGCCTCGGCGACGCGGCTGCCCCTGTGATCTCCGACGCCGTGGCCGCGGCCGGCCTGATGGCCATGAACACGGTCTACTACCGCTTCCGCCACATGCTCGGCAAGGAAAGCTACGAAGCCCGCCCGCCCCGCCTCCGCATGAGCCGCATGATGCAGCCAGCCACGAGCAAGGCCGACTTCGAGCTGATGAGCCTCGCCTGCGCGGCGCTCGCCGGCTGCGAGCTGTGCATCAAGAACCACGAGGCCAGCCTCGTGCACCTCGGCGTGAGCGAAGACGCCTGCCACGACGCCGTCCGCATCGCCGCCGTCATCAACGCCGCCGCCCAGTGACGAACTGACGTCTGACTTGGCTTGAACCTGTTACCGCCCAAGCCGGCTTCGGGCTTGCAACTCAACTCGCCCAAGCCGGCTCGGGGTTACCCCGTACCGTCTCGCCGGACGTTCGCTGCGCCCATCCTG
>JBMLMS010000256.1:0-14566 GCA_049243925.1 Pirellulales bacterium | reverse complement strand
TTCAGCGCGTGAGGTCGCCGTTGGTCTGCGGCGCTGCGGCGAGCCGCGGGCGGGCTTCGGAGGCGACGACATACGGCCGCTTGTATTCGGGCATGTAGCCCTGCGCGCCGCGGACGGACACTTGCTGGCCCACGAGCGGCGCGAGATTGACGCCGGCCTGCGGCGTGACGAACACGAGCACGGTGTTGTGGTCGTCGACGATGGCCCAGCGCGGCGCATCGGGCCGGCGCGAGACGACCGTGGCCAATCGCCCGGTGGTCTCGAGTGTCGAGGGGGGTGTCCACGTGGGCTGACCGTCGGCGGGGCCGCCGCCCGGGAGCACGCCCGGCCGCACCGGCCGCGTGCCGAGCGCCGAGAGGCTCGACCACATGCTGCCCAGCCGCAGTGGTGATGCGTCGGCCGGGGCCGTGGAGGCGAGGGCCTGGTATTTTCCATGGATCGCCTCAAACCGCGTCAGCCGGGCATCGATCGCCTCGGCCCGCAGACGGTCGGCCTGCGACGTGGTCTTGGCGGCGGCCACCCGCAGCCGCTCACGGATCGGGGCGAGATTCATCTGGTCGGGCGGACCGGTCACGGCGAGCGAGAGCGCCAGATCAATATCGGCAAGTTCGTCGGTGGCGGCAGCCCCGCCGCCGCTGGTGACCGCGACCGCCGCGGGCTGGGCCGTCGCCTCGAGCACACCGCTGCCCATCGGGAGCCAGCCGCCAAAGAGCCGTTGCGAGAGCGGCACCGGCGTGAGTGACGGCGGCGCCGCCTGCTGCGGTGTCGGCGGAGCGGCCGCGTCGCGCACCTCTTCCACTGCCGCGGCCACGGCGGCACCGGCATCTTTGAGCGCGGCAAGCGCGGCCCCGGTGTTGGCATCAGCCGGCAGCGAGCGCGGCACGAAGGCGGCGAGCGCGGGCGGCAGGGTGAGATCGGTGAGGTTCGCCCACCGAAACTCGCCCGCCGGCGGCTCGATGCGCATCCACAGGCCCGCATGGCGGCCCGACGGAATTCGCACCTCTTCCACGATTCGCACCCGCTCACCGGCCTCGAGCTGCACCTGGGCGACATGGCGGAGATCGTTGACTTGTGATCCGATCCGCGCCACGGCGCCGTCGACGACGATCACACCGACACGGCTTCCAGGGGCCGTCTGCGTGGATGACTCGCTGCCATCGAGTGCTGCTTCGTCGTCGACGTCGGCGGCACGAATCCAGCTGTAGCTGCCCGCGACCGGCCGCACGGCGGCGTACCCAGAGGCGTCGAGCGCCCAGACCTCGACCTCGGCACCCTGTGCGAGCCGTTCCGTGGGGTAGAAGTCGGCGCCCGGTCCGGCGCGGAGATAGGTGTGGTCGCTTGCCACGTGCACCGTCGTCGGCAGGAGTCGATCCGCAGCGGTGCCGACGGTCGTCGGCCCATCGTCGGCATGCGCTCCCCCGCAGCATGAGGCCACGATCGCGACGACGATCGCGCACACGCAGTGCAGTGGTGGCATCGATGTCATGGGGCGAATCAATCCCTGGAGACACGCCGCGCAATGGCGCGTAGACGAGGCTTGGGCATCCTCGTCTACGCGCTGCGGACGGCCTGCCGACAGCGGGCCGCATCTGCCTTGTAGACCACGCCCGCAGGCCGCTCAAGCCGCGAATTTCGGCCGCTCCAGGCCGCTCGCCAGGAAACCTGCCGCGCTCGCCCAGCGTTCCCAGCTTCGGCGGCTTCTACGCCGAAGACGGCGGCGTGGCACTCTGCGCCCGGCTGACAGCGGCGGACATGCCATGCAGGCGCTGCTGGCGCCCGGCCGTCTCACCACCGGTCGACGGGCCGCTCGAGGATCTCGCGAAGCAGGATCGCCTGCCGGATGGTGGCCGGATCGCGGGCGGCCTCGACAAGCTCGCGGGCGGACACTTGTCCACGGGTAGCCCGCCTCGATGCTTCGGTCTGGGCCGCCTCCACGCCAGGCTGCTCGAGACCGGAGTGCAGATGCCCCAACTGCTCCTTGAAGGCATCTTTCACGTGCCGCGCCACGTCCGAGGTCTGCACGTCGAGCGTGCCCACGTGCCGTTCACCGCCCGGCTGCGGGCGTTCTGCTGCCGGCCGCGGCGACGACGGCGCGAGCCGCGGCGGCTGAACTCTCGAAACAGGCCGGGCCGGGAGCGGGGGCTTCGCGGTGCGGGGTTGTGGCGGTGACTCTGGCCGTGATGCAGGCTGCTGGGTGCGTGGCTGCACGGGCTCGGCGGCCGAAGCTCCTCCCGTCACCTGGCGCAAGAAGTCGGCGATCTGCTTGTCGAGCTCGGCCCGCGGATCGGCCTCGGGCCGCACGGGCGGCCGGGGCATGGCGGCCTCGTCGCGCGGAAGGTCGGGAACCCGGATCACTGGCGGCCGGGCCGGGCCGCCCGCCACGCGGCGGAACACAGCGAACACCTGCGACAGGATCCAGAAACCGACGAACAGGATCGGCAGGATCGCTTCCAGCCAGTCGATGCCGGCGGCGAACACGACGGGCACCTGCAGGGACGCGAGCGAACCGATCATGGCACGACAGGAACCGGCGTCCCGCCCCCCGCGATCGTGCGCCGCATGTCGGTGTCGGCCTGCAGATTGCGGAGCTTGTAGTAATCGACGATGCCGAGGCTGCCGGTGGCCAGTGAATCGGCGATCGCCTTGGGCACCTCCGCCTCCGATTCGACGAGCGCCGCGCGGCTCTCCTCGATGCCTGCGATCATCTCCTGCTCCTTGGCCACCGCCATCGCCCGCCGTCCCTCGGCGTTGGCCCGGGCCACGCGGGTGTCGGCCTCGGCCTGATCGGCCTGGAGACGGGCGCCGATGTTGGCTCCGACGTCGATATCGGCGATGTCGATCGACACGATCTCGAACGCCGTGTTGGCGTCGAGGCGGCGGGCGAGCACCGTCTTCGAGATCACGTCGGGGTTTTCGAGCACGTCGGTATGCCGCTCGGCCGAACCGATCGCCGACACAATGCCCTCGCCGACCCGCGCCACGATCGTCTCTTCGGTGGCGCCGCCGATCAACTGGTTGAGGTTGGTGCGCACCGTCACACGGGCCCGCACCTTGAGCTGGATCCCGTTCTTCGCGACGGCGTCGAGCGACTCGCGGCCGCTGTTCTTGCCGGGGCAGTCGATCACCTTCGGATAGACGCTCGTCTGCACCGCCTCCCGCACGTTGCGGCCGGCCAGGTCGATCGCGGTGGCGAGCTTCCAGTCGAGTTCCTTGATCTTCGCCTTGTTGGCCGCGATCAGCGCCTGCACGACGAGCGGCACGCGGCCGCCGGCGAGATAGTGGGCCTCGAGGGCCTGGCACGTGAGCCCCGAGGAATCCCCCAGCCCGGCCTGCACCGCCATGATCTTGCTGCGCACGATCACGGTGGGATTCACCTTCTTGAAGCTCATCGCCACGAGATCGAAGAGGCCGATCCCCGCGCTCGACGCATACGACTGCAGCCAGAGCCGCAGGTAGCGGGCGAGGAGTCCGAACACCACGACCATGGCGAGAATGCCGAGGCCGAGGACAATCAACGTGGGCATGCGTCTGCTCCATTCACCGGGATTCTGCTCTCCGAACCCTCAAGACTTGTTCCGGGGCGGGCGCGAGTCAAGTTTGCGGGGGGTCGAGCCCGTCGAAATCGAACGTTTCGAGCATGGACGAGAGCCGGTCGGCCGCAGCGGGGGCCGCCGGTCCCGACGACCGTGATTCCGATCGCACCGGTCGTACGACCTCGCCGGCCGTATCCCGGAGGCGAGCCGGGGTCACCACCAGATGCCGTCCCTGCACGCTCACGGCCTGCACCGCCGCCCCGCACTCGATCGGCCCGCCGTCACTCTGGGCCTCGACCCGCATGCCGTCGATCTCGACCACGCCCCAGGGAAGCATTTCGCTCAGGGCGCGGCCGCTCCGGCCGAGAAGCTTCTCGAGCTCGCGCCGCCGCGCCGCCGCGGGCGCGACATCGGCAGGGTCGGGGGGCGGCGGCAACACACGCCGGCCGAGGGGCGTCTCGGGAAACCAGCGGAAGGCGAGTGCCAAGACCGTCGGCACGACGACCGTCGCGACCGCGAGCACCACGAACCCGGCCGTCGCGCCCATCTCCAGGAACGCGGTGGCGATCGCCGCCACGATCGCGGTGAGGCTGAGGAAGCCCAGGATGCCACCCGAGGGCAGGAACACCTCGAGCACCATCACGGCCAGTCCGACGACGAGCAGGAGAAGCACCCACACCACGGCCGTCATCGCGCACCTGCCCCGTCGTCCGCGGGCTGCACCACGATCCGTCGACCACGCACGTCGACCACCCGCACCGCCTCGCCCGGCTCCACGAGCTGGCCATCGGTGGTCACGTCGACGAGCCTGCCGTCGATCCGCGCCTTGCCGGCCGGCACGAGCCGCGTGGTCGCGACGCCCGCTGCGCCCACGAGATCCGCGAGTGGGTCGTCGAGGCTCTCCTCGGCGGCCGGCGGCTCGAGCAGCACATGCCGCAGCCCCGGCGCCCGCGGCAGCCAGCGCCGCACGAGCGTGGCGATCAGGGCCACGCCCACCGCAGCGCCAAGGATCCCGAGCAGCGACCATTGAAGCTGGCGGATCTGATAGTCGTTCGTCGGCAGCACGAACGACTGGCTCGCGAGCACGAGCGCTGCGATCACGAGCAGCCCGCCGCCCAGGCCCAGCACGCCGAAGCCAGGCAGGACGAAGATCTCCGCGGCGAGGCAAAAGATGCCGGCGAGAAACAACATCACCTCGAGCCAGCCGCTCGTGCCGTGCAGGTATTGGCTCCAGAAGTAGACGATAAACGCCACCATCGCCACGAAGCCGCCGAGGCCGATGCCGGGCGTGTGCATCTCGATGTACAGCCCGGCACCGCCGATGAGGAGCAACAGCCACGCCATGCCCGGGCTTGCCAGCGCGTCGAGCAGCCGGTCGGCCCAGCCAGGCTCCTGCATCGCGATATCAGACGGGAGGCCGTATGTGGCCACGACCGCCGGAAACCCGTCGACCACGTGGGTCGCGAGGCCCAGTGTCTCGGCCGACCGGCCGGAGAGTTCGATCGGCCCGACGCCCACGTCGTCACCGAGCTTCCATGAATCGCGGTCGTCGCGAGCCAGGAGTTCATCGTCGCTGAAATACTCGGTCCGCCCGCTCGCCGGCTGCACCGCCCGATGCACCACGACCCCGGGTGCCACGAGTGCCACAGGGAGCGACCACGACCGCCCGCGCCGCTTGGCCACTCCTTCGCGCCACGCGACAGCCAACGCCTCCGAGCGGCGCGGATCGACCGTGGCGGCTCCCTCGCCGCCGAGCACGGCCGTCGGCGCGATCACGAGCTCGTCACAGGCCAGGGCCACGAGCGCCGCATCGGCCCGTGCCTCCCGCGGCACGTAGGCCACGGTGCGCACCCGGGCCGGATCGAGCCCGGCGAGGAAGGTCGCGAGCACGAGGCTCTGCTCAGGGTCGCCGCCGGGGCCGTCGATCCTCAGGCACACGAAGTTCGCGCCGCCCGTCACCGCCTCGTCGATGCCGCGCTTCGCGCGGGCGACCGCATCGGCCGTGATCGGCCCGGAGAGGCCGACCAGCACCGCGTTCCAGCCACCCTCCCCGGCCGCGAGAACAGCGAGCGACGTTTCATCGACCCCGAGACCGCGGGCGAGCTCGGCGGGGGTGCCGGCCAGGAGACGCACGAGCCCGAGCTCGCGGGCCCGCCGTCCGGCGAGCACGAGCGGCACGGGCCCGACCTCGTCCACAGAGAGCACCGCTGCCTCGCGCTTCACGGCGTCGAGATCCCGCTTCTCGACGAATCGCTCGCCGTCGTCGGTCGCCACCCGGACCACCTTCGCGGCCGGATCGAGCAGTGCCAGGGCGAGTGCTGCCGGCACGGTCTGGCGCCGGGATGCCACCTGGGCGTAGGCCGCACGCATCGCGTCGTCGACGGCCGGCTCCTCCGCATTTGCAGGCCCGAGCACGGCGTCAGCCGGCATCACGATCTCTTCGCATGCCAAGGCGGCGAGCACCGCATGTCCGCGAATTCCCTCCGGGAGGAATGCCACCGTCTTCACGCCGTCGAGCCGACCGTCGCCAAGAAATCTCGCCAGTTCGAAGGCCCGTCCAAAATCGGTGGGGAGGGCGCCGTCGTCGTCGGTCGGACGAAATTCGAGCACGAGCACGCCGCGCTTTGATCCCTGACTCCGCAGGCCGTCGAGCTGCCGCAGGATGGCCGCCTTGACCTGCGTGTCGCGGGTGCCGGTGATCGGCAGCCTGACCACGACCGTGGCCGCGGGCACTGGCCGGTCCCCTTCGGCGCGGGCAGCCCGCACGCCCGGCACGGTGGCGCACGCCGCCATGACGAACGCGCACAGGAGCCCGAAAAAAAGCCGGTGGCGGGGCATGTCGGGCATTCTAAAACCACGCCGCGGCGAGTCAAAAAACCGGCTGTTGTTATACTCCGGCCCCGATGAACAGTTGCGATTCCACCGCCGACCCGACCGCCCGCCTCGTCGCCCTCGTGGCCCGCAAGGCGCTCAAACGTGGCACATTCACGCTGGCTTCGGGCCGACAGGCGAGTTTTTACCTGGATGCGAAGCAGGTGGTTCTCGACGCCGAAGGGGCGATGCTCGTCGGGCAGGCGCTGCTCGCCCGGCTGGCCGCCGCGGCCCACTTCCCCGACGCGGTGGGGGGCATGTCGATCGGTGCCGATCCGATCACCGGCGCCGTCGTGACGATGGCTGGCGTCGCGGGGCGGCCGCTCAAGGGGTTCATGATCCGCAAGGAGCCGAAGGATCACGGCACGAAACGCTACGTCGAAGGTCCGGTGGAGCCGGGGCAGCGGGTCGTGATCGTCGAAGACGTGACCACCACCGGCGGCTCGTCGCTCCTTGCGATCGATCGGGCCCAGGAGTTCGGCCTTGTCGTCGACCGGGTGATCACGGTGATCGACAGGCTCGCCGGTGCCGAGGCGGCCTTCGCGGCCCGGGGAATTCGCCTCGAGTCGCTCCTCACGATCCGTGATCTCGGCATCGACCCGGACGCGGCCTAATCCACCCGCTTGCCCCAGGCAACACGCGGGCCGTAGGCTGAGCTCAGCGACTCGTGCCACCCGCCGTCGAGAGATGTGCGATGCTTCCGGGCCTCCTCCGCCTGCCGTCCCCCACCGTCGCGACCTGCGTCTGCCTGGCGCTCCTGGCGGCGCCGGTGGGCGCCGACACAGGCGCGCCAGACCGGCTCGCCTCGCTCATCGCCGGCCTCGGCGACGACGATTATCACCGGCGCGAGGCTGCGGCGGCCGAGCTCAAGGCACTCGGGCCGACGGCGATCGATGCCCTGCTGGCGGCCGCGGAGACGAGTGGCGACCTCGAGATCGCGCTCCGGGCCCGCTGGCTCGTGGAGACGATTCCCTTCGAAACGCCCCGCGATCCCCCGGAGGTTGTGAAGCTCCTCTCACGATTCAAGCGGCGCGGATTCGACGAGCGTGTGCAGGCGATGCATCGGCTTCTGCGAGTCGACGACGATGCCGGCATCGAGCCGCTGGCCCGCATCACGCGGCTCGATCCGTCGACGGCCGGCTCGCGGGTGGCAGCGGCGCTTCTGGCACGGGAATGGTGGCCCGATGACCCGGCCTGGCCCGAGATGCGGGGCCGGATCGAAGCAGGGCTCGGCCCGAGCACCAGACCAGCGGCCCGGTTTCTCTCGGCGCTCGTCGCCTTCACCGGCGCAGAGAACGATTCCGATCGCGACGCCGCCCTCGAGGCGGCCACGACGGCGCTCGGTGATCTGCGGCGCCCCGCCGCCGACGAGACGGCGGCCCCCACCAGCGACGACGAGGGCGATGAGCGTGTGGTGGTCGGGCGCACGCTGCAGATCTTCGAGCGTTGCCACGTGCGCATGCTGCTCGCCGCGGGCCGGCACGACGCGGCGCTCGCCGCCGCCACGGTGCTGCTCGAAGCGACGACGACCCTCGACGAACCGGATCGACGGGTGGCCGCGTGCGTCGACACGCTCACCTGGGCGGTACAGGCCGGCCTGCCGGAAGCCGTCGAGGCGGTCCTCGCCGCGCCTGACCTCGCCGGCCGCAGCCCCCTCGTCGCCCACGCCATCGCCTTCGCCGAGCAGACCCGCGGCCACGAAGCAGCCGCCACCGCCCGGTTTGAGGCGGCATTCGAGGCTGGATCACACGACGGGTTTCTGGAGCGGTTGCAGGCGGCCGTGATGCTCGCGAAGTGGGGGCGTGTGGAGTGGGCCACGCGTTCGTACGAGGCCATTCTCGACGACACCGATCTACCCGCTGCCGAACGGGCGCTGACCGCGACGATGCACGGTGAACTGCTCCACGACATCGATCGCGACGACGAGGCAGCCCGGTGCCTGCAGCGGATCTTCGGCGACGACGAGCCGGGCGGCGGCGCCCGGCGGCCGGCTCTCGAGCAGTTTGGTCGCGACCCCCGCTCGGTCCGCTCGCGGATGCATTTTTTCGAGAGCTGTGCGCTCGCCCGGCGCGGTGATCGTGCCGGCTGCCGTGCGGCCGTCGAGCAGGCGCTCGCCGTCTACCCCAAGGATGTCGACGCGCTGATCGCCCTCTACGATCTTCCCGACAACACCGCCGAGCAGCAGGCCGACGCGATCAGGCGTGTGCGAGCGGCACTCGAAAAGCTCGAAGAAGACATCCAAGCGGTGCCCGAGGATCCGGCGGCCTACAATGAATATGCCTGGCTCGTGGCAAACACCGAGGGCGATGTCGAGAAGGCGACCCGCTATTCGAAAGCCTCACTCCTGAAATCGTTCGACAACGCGAGTTTCCTCGACACGCTCGCCCATTGCCATGCCGCCGCCGGCCGACCCACCGCCGCGATCCGGATGCAGCGGGTGGCACAGCGACAGGAGCCCTACAACCGCACGATCCAGCGGAATCTCGAGCGGTTCGAGAAACTCGTCGAGTAGGACAGGCTCGAGACTCTCGTCCGATTTGTAGCGTGTTCTCTGGCAATCGTTCGTATGCACACGGTCCACCTGCCCGACACGACCCTGGCGGTCCACACGCCCGGCAGCGGCCTGCCAGTGCTGCTCTTGCATGGGTTTCCCTTCGACCACGCCATGTGGGCCGGGCAGGATCCGCTCGCCGACGACGTGCGGCTGATCGTGCCCGACCAGCGCGGCTTCGGCCGCAGCCCGGGGCCGCCGCCCGCGAGCATCGCCCAACTCGCCGACGATGCGGTCGCCCTGCTCGACGCAGTCCACGTGGCCGAGCCGGCCGTCATCTGCGGCCTCTCGATGGGCGGCTACGTGGCCGAGCAGGTGGCTGCCAGGTATCCGCACCGCGTGCGGGCCTTGATCCTCGTCGACACGAAGCTCGAGGCCGACACCCCTGAGGCACGTGTCGCCCGCGCGAAACTGGCCGCGACGGTGACGCGCGTGGGGCAGGAGGCGGTGGCCGAGGCGATGATCCCGAATCTCCTCGCGAGGTCCGACGCCGGCCGGGGGCGTCCGGGCCGGGCCGCCGTCGAGGACTACCTGCGACGCACGATCCATGCCACCCCCGTCGCGACGATCACCGCCGCACTCGGGGCGCTTGCCGCCCGGCCGGACATGGTCGACCCGATGCGGGTGGTGACGGTGCCAACGCTGCTCGTCGTCGGCGCCGAAGACATGATCACCCCGCCCGATTGCATGGAGCGGGCCGAACGGGTGTTCCCGCGACCGCGGCTCTTGATCATGCCCCACTGCGGGCACATGGCGCCGCTCGAAGATCCCGACACGTTCAACGCGGCGGTGCGGGAGTTTCTTCGCGAGGTGGCGGGCCCCGGCGCTGGCCTTCCGGAGGACGATCGCCCTCGGGAACACGTCCGTTGAATCGCGGCCCACCGGGGGGCGGTCCTGGCGGCAGTGCCCCCGGCCCAGGAAAGCCACGAAAGCCGCCGCCATCGCGAAACGAGCCCCGGCCCGAGCCAGGCCGCACGAGGGCATAGTGGTCGAGCCACTCGAGCCGCTCTGTGGTGTTGAGTTCGATCACGTCCTTGCGCTCGGCGGGGTCGCGGGTGGCGAGCCATTGGTGCCAGAGCCGCGCGGCTTCGAGCAGTTCATCGCGGTCGGGGCCCGCGTTGTCTCGGCCGCCGAGCACCTTGGCCAGCCGCACGATCTCGCGCCGGCCGTCGGACGACAGCCGCTGGAACTCCCCGGCAGCCACGGAGATTCGCTGACGCTCCTCGGCCGGCCGACCGCTCAGTTGCTGCCGGCGGTCCACGGCCGGCCTGCCATCGGGGACGGGCAGCACCGCTGCAAACGTCGCCACCGCCGAGTCGAGCGCCTCGAACGCCGGCGCTATGGTCTCGCCGCCCCGTTCGCCTCCTCGGCCGATCGTGAATCGGCGCGGCGGCGGATAGTCACGCCGGGCCACCTCGGTGAGAAACCCCACGCTCCCGGCTTCCTTCAAGACGTCGTAGTGTTCGAGCACAGGCAAATACTCGAACGCCGCTTTTTCGGGATCGCTGACGGTGGCCCGGCTGGCGACCATCCCCACGACGAATGCGCCCGCCACGACCGCGGCCGGCGCGAACCACCCCCGCCACCACGAGGGCCGCCGTGGCCGGGCAGCGGCCGCGACCATTTCCAGCGTGGTCGACGTCATGCTCGGAGGCATGGTCGTGCGGGGCAGGCTGTCGAGCAGGTCCCACGCGGGCCCGAGCGCCGCGGCAGGCGTGTCGCAGGCCGGTTCACGCACCGAATCGCTCATCGCGTGCCCTCCCGCTCGTAGGGCCCGAGCTTCTCCCTGAGCTGGTCACGGGCCCGAAACAAGAGCGACTTCACCGCCGGCACCGTGAGCCCCATGGCCGCCGCGATCTCCTCGTAGGAACACTGCTCGAACTTGGCGAGCAAGACAGCCATCCGCTGGTTGTCGGAGAGTGTGGCGATCGCCTCCTGCACGACGCCGCACAGTTCGCTGCGGTCGGCCTGCCGGGCTGGCCTGAGGCCGCTCGCCGCCACGGCCAAATGTTCGAGGCCGATCGCGCTCGTCGATGCCGACACATTCTGCGGCACACCCCGCTCCTTGCGGCGATAGGCCCGCTGCCGCAGGTCGCTCGACACGTTGTTGGCGATCGTGTGGATCCACGTCGTGAACTTCGCCGTGGGCCGATAGGTGGCCCGCGCCCGATAGACCCTCAGAAACACCTCCTGGGCCAGGTCCTCGGCGATCGAGTGGTCACCGGTGTGATGACGAAACAACGTGACGAGCCGGTCCTGCCAGAGCGCCACGAGCTCCTCGAACGCGACCGCATCGCCATCGCGCACCCGCAGCATGAGCGCCGTGGAAGGGTCGGCCAACGTACCGCTCGCCGTCGACGCCGAGGAACTCGCTTGCATCAGTTACCGGCTCGGGGGCGGCAAAAGTCTCCTCGCGTGGGCCGCGGCGGCCCAAGGCTCGTCGAGCGTTCGCCGACCCCCTCGCCTCCCCTGTTGTTGTTCACCGCTGCAGCTCCGCGGCAGCCACGCGAGCCAAGACGGCGGGCGTCAGCCCGCACGTCGGGACTGCGAGCGCCGCCCGTCCTGGCACACCTTGGCTGTGCCTGCGACGGGCAAGGCCTGCACGGGCCATGGATGGCCGTGCAGGCCTCAAAATGGAGCGGAGGAGGATCGAACTCCCAACCTCGGCATTGCGAACGCCGCGCTCTCCCAGTTGAGCTACCGCCCCGGACGCATGCCGTGGTTTTCCGCGGCATGAACGAGGAATTTGATCGTACGGCACCGTCCCCGCACTGTAAAGCGCTCTCTACAATGGGCGTATGCACGTTCCGCCGATCGTCGTTCGAGGTGCCCGCGAGCACAACCTGCGCGACGTCACCGTCGCCCTCCCACGGGGTCGACTCGTGTGCCTGACCGGGGTGAGTGGCTCGGGCAAATCGAGCCTCGCGTTCGACACGCTCTATGCCGAGGGGCAGCGGCGGTATGTCGAGAGCCTGTCGACGTTCGCCCGACAGTTTCTCGGACAACTGCCCCGGCCCGACGTCGACGCCGTCACGGGCCTGTCGCCTTCGATCTCGATCGCCCAGAAGTCGGCCGGCACGAACCCGCGGTCGACCGTGGCCACGATGACGGAGATTCATGATTTTCTCCGTGTGCTCTTCGCCCGGGTGGGCACGGCCCACTGCCCCGAGTGTGATGCCGTGCTCGAAGCGCAGCCCCGCGACCAGATCGTGGAGCGGATTCTCGCCCAGCGGGCCGACGAGCGGGTGCTCGTGCTCGCGCCGCTCATGCGCGATCAGAAGGGCGAGCACCGCGACTTGTTCACCGATCTCGTGCGACAGGGTTTCACACGGGCCCGGGTCGACGGCCGGATCGTGCGGGTCGAGGATCCGCCACCGCTCGAAAAGCAGTTCAAACATTCGATCGACGTCGTGATCGACCGGCTCGTGGCCAATGCCGCGGGCCGCAGCCGGCTGGCCGAGGCCGTAGACCTGGCGCTCCGCACAGGCGGTGGGCAGGTGATCGTGGCCGTCGATCCCGGTGCCGACGGTGCCAGCGATCGCGGCGGCGATCTCGTGCTCTCGAGTCGCTATGCGTGCGTGGCCTGTGGCGTGAGCTACTCGACGCCCGAGCCGCAGCTCTTCAGCTTCAATAGCCCCACGGGCGCCTGCCCTGTGTGTGACGGCCTCGGCGACATCTACGGCATCGACCCCGAGAAGCTCGTCACCGACCCCACGAAGTCGCTCAAGAAGGGCTGCATGGGCGTGCTCGGTACGTTCCGCGACATGCCCCGCTGGATGCGGCGACTGTTCACGGGCGTGGCCGCGCACGCCGAGGCGAAGAAGAAGCTCACCCCGGGCACACTCTTGGAAACACCGTGGGACAAGCTCACTGCCGCCCAGAAGAAGATCTGGCTGGCGGGGACGGGTGTCGAGGAGATCAAGCTCGCCTGGAAGCGCGGCCGGGCGGAGCGGGGCGCGAAGACGAAGTTCGAGGGCATTCTCGCGCTCCTGGCCGCCAAGTGGCGAAACGCGAAGAGCGGCATCATCCGGCGAATGCTCGAGAAACTCATGCGGGTGACCCCCTGCCATGACTGCCAGGGCGCCCGGCTCTCGCCACAGGCCCGCGCTGTGCGGATCACATCGCGCTCGGTGCTAGGGCTGGAGGCCCGGGTTGCCGCCAGCGACCGGAGGTCGCCAAGCCGGGGTGGCCAGGATGGCCGCGCCCGGCGTGAAGCAGAACTCTCGCTCGACGCCCTCTGCGCCCTGCCGATCGCCGACGCCCGGCAGTTTCTCTCCGACCTCGTCCTCGACGGCACGCAGGCGCTGATCGCCACGGAACTCCTCAAGGAGATCCGCTCGCGGCTCGAGTTTCTCGACCAGGTGGGCCTCGGCTATCTCGCCCTCGACCGCAAGGCTCCCACGCTCTCCGGTGGCGAGAGCCAGCGGATTCGTCTCGCGGCCCAGATCGGCTCGGGGCTCTCGGGCGTGCTCTACGTGCTCGACGAGCCCTCGATCGGGCTGCATCCCAGAGACAACGTCAAGCTTTTGGGCGCCCTCGAGGCGCTCCGCGACAAGGGCAACACGGTGGTGGTCGTCGAGCACGACGAAGACACGATCCGGGCGGCCGACTGGGTGGTCGATTTCGGACCAGGCCCTGGTAAGCGGGGTGGTGAAGTCGTGGCCGCGGGCAATCCAGCCGACGTGGCGGCGAGTGACCGCAGCCTCACCGGGGCGTTTCTCGCGGGACGCGAGGCGATCGAGGTGCCCGAGAAGCGCCGCAAGCCCACCGGCCAGACGCTGAAACTCTCCGGCGTGCGTCACAACAACTTAAAGGGGATCGACGTCGAGATCCCGCTCGGGCTTCTCGTGTGCGTGACCGGCGTGTCGGGCAGCGGCAAGAGCTCGCTCGTGGGCGACGTGCTCGAGCCCGAGCTGCGGCGGCTGCTCGGCAGCGAGGCCGCGGTGCCGGGCGAATTCGACGCGATCACAGGCGCCGACCAGCTCGACAAGGTGATCGTGATCGACCAGTCGCCGATCGGCCGCACGCCGCGGTCGAATCCGGCGACCTACGTGAAGGTCTGGGACGACATCCGCGCCCTGTTCACGATGCTGCCAGAAGCGAAAAAGCGCGGCTGGAAGGCGGGGCGGTTCAGCTTCAACGTGGCCGGCGGCCGCTGCGAGGCCTGCGAGGGGAATGGCTCGACACGGCTCGACATGGACTTTCTGGCCGACGTGTGGGTGACCTGCGACGTCTGCGGCGGGGCCCGGTTCGCGAAGGACACGCTCGAGGTTCGCTGGAAAGGGAAGAACGTCGCGGAGCTTTTGAACATGGAGATCGGCGACGCCCTCGAACTGTTCGCCGATGCCCCTGACATCGCGCGAAAACTCCAGACGCTGCACGACGTGGGCCTCGACTACCTGCATCTCGGCCAGCCGTCCCCGACGCTCTCGGGCGGCGAGGCGCAGCGGGTGAAGCTCTCGCGCGAACTGGCCAAACGCTCGACCGGCAAGACGCTCTACATTCTCGACGAGCCGACGACGGGGCTGCACATGGCCGACGTGCGGCAACTGCTCGCGGTGCTCGAGCGGCTCGTGGAGGCGGGCAACACGGTGCTCGTGGTGGAGCACAA
>JBMLMS010000255.1:0-5341 GCA_049243925.1 Pirellulales bacterium | reverse complement strand
GCGCTCGATGAAGACAACCAGAAGCACAAGGTCCGGCTTCACGGCATCGACGCTCCGGAGATCGGCCAGCCGTTCGGCACGAAGTCGCGCGAGGCCCTGGGAACGTTGACGGTGCGGAAGACCGCCACGCTGCACCTTCATGGCCGCGACCGTTACGGCCGTGACCTCGCGCGAGTGGAGGTCGACGGGGTCGATGTCAACGTCGCGCTCGTCAAAGACGGGCTGGCCTGGCACTACGTCCGCTACGACAAGAGCCCGGAGCTGGCGAAGGCGGAGCGCGAGGCTCGGGAGGCAAAACGCGGCGTGTGGGGCGACAAGGAGCAGATGCCGCCCTGGGAATGGCGGGCCACCGAGCGCGACCGCAAGCGCCAGCCGGCCGCCCAGAAGTAGTCCCGCGCGTCGCCGCTCCTTTCGGGGCGACCGCTTTTTGTGTTCCACCCCCAAAACGTGTCTTGGGCGCTCGGGCTGCGGTTCGATATGCTGCTCGCGCTGGCGAACGTTTCCAGCACGGAATCCCTCACTTTTTGGAGACTCAATCGATGGGCAAGGGCAACAACTCGCGGAAGAACGACAAGAAGACGATGAAGCCGAAGCAAGAGAAGGCGAAGCCGGCTGCGAAGAAGTAAGCCCGCGGAGCGGGCCATGGCGCGATCAGCGCCGCGTGTTCATCGCTGCTCCCTTGAACGGTGCTGCCTGCCGACTGCCGAGCGGCAGGCAGCACTTGTTCCCAGACGTGATCCACTCCGCTCGACCGCCGCCTGCCGCAGTGCCGTTGGGGTCGTCGAGGCGCAGGCTCAGGGCACGCAGGCGAGGAACAGAAACGTCGCGAACAGCACGACGTGCACAGCGCCCTGCATCATCGACGTGCGGCCTGTGCCGAGCGTGACGGCGCTCACGAGCAGCGCCGTCGCAAGCAGCACGATATCCTTCGGGTCGAGTCCGAGGACGAGCGGCAGGCCGTAGGCGGCGGCAAAAATGACGACGACTGGCACCGTGAGCCCGATCGTGGCGAGCGCGGAGCCGATCGCCAGGTTCATGCTGCTCTGCAGCCGGTTGGCATGGGCTGCCCGAACCGCGGCCCAGGTCTCGGGCAGGAGCACCACCAGCGCCACGGCGATCCCAACCACACCGCGCGGCAGATCAAATGCCTCGACGAACTCCTCGAGTGGGTGCGAGAGCACCTTCGCAAGCCCGACGACCGCGACAAGGGAGACAAGGAGGAGCACGAAGCTCAGCGTCGCCTGCCGGCGTGACGGTGGCGCGGCATGCTCGTCGGGATGGGCGTGGTCGTCGTGCGGCAGGAAGTAGTCGCGGTGCCGGACGGTCTGGACGAAGACGAAAATGGCCCACAGCGCTGCCGAGACGAAGGCCGCGAACAGCGACTGGGCACGGCTGTAGGTGCCGACAGTGGTCGTGATCGTGACGTAGGGGAGCACGAGCGTGACGACCGCGAGCACGATCAGCGCTGCCAGCCCCCCACCCGCACCCTCGACCCGAAACGACTGCTCGCGGTGGGCCAGGCCGCCGATCAGCGTGCAGAGGCCGACGACGCCCGTCGTGATGATCATCACGGTGGCATAGACGGTGTCGCGGGGCAGCGTTTCCATGCCGGCTCCGCCCGCGACGAGCAGCGACAGCAGCAGGGCCGCCTCGATCACGGTGACGGCGAGGGCGAGCACGAGTGTGCCGAACGGCTCGCCGACCCGGTGGGCGATCACCTCGGCATGGTGCACCGCGGCGAGCACGGCCGCGATGAGCACCGCACCGCAGCCCACGAGCAACCAGGGCTGCTCGCCGAGGGCGGCCGTGAGAACCAGAGTCGCCGCGGCTGCGATGGGGGCGAGTATCGTCCAGCTGTTCAGGAGGTGTGCCATGGCGTCGGCTCTGAGGAGGGAGGGCCCGGGGGGGCATGGAGGCGACAGTCTAGTGCGGAACCGATGAGGGCGGGCAGCGGCGACGACTGGGCAAGGTGCGACGTCGAGGCTGAGTGATTCTGCGAGGGGGTTTGTGCCGATAAACAGGGCTGTGACGGCTAGCAGCACGGCACGGATTTCTGCCACATGGATTCAGGCAACCGCGACTTCGTATCGCCGTGGCGGCGTGGGCTGATGTCGCGTCGGCGACTGTTCGTCGCAGGCGTGGTGGCATGCCTCGCGTGCTCCCTCGACATCGCCGCCTGCATCGGCCGTGCCCAGGAAGTGCTTCCCACGCCCAGCCCCGTTCTGGATCCGAGCCAGGCTGGCAACATCGACCTGGGCGCAGGAGAGCCGCTGGATCGTGGCACCCGCACGGGGCCCGGAACCGTGCTCGACCCAAACCAGGCGGGCAACATCGATCTCCGTCTCCAGCAATCCAACCTCTTCGATGCGGGGAAGGGAGCGGAGGACGAGCTGCCGATCATCCGCCTGAGCGGCTTCTTCCAGCTCGATGACGGCCTCTTCAGCCAGCCACAAGCCAGCGAGCAGCGCATCGGCAACGCGCTCGACGGGGTCAGCTTCCGGCGGGCTCGACTCCAGGCGTTTGGCAAGCTCACCGATTTCACCAACTACTCGATCATGTTTGACTTCGCGCAGGCCGGTCGGCCGAGCTTCATGGACGTCTGGGGCGAGCAGGAGCAGATTCCCTTCTTTGGCACGATTCGGATCGGCCAGTTTCGGCAGCCGGGCACGATGGAGAGTTGGACGAGCATTCGCCACTTCCAGTTCCTGGAGCGGAGCGTGGCCTTCCAGGCCGTGGAACCCTTTCGCCGCGTGGGGATCATGGCCTACGCGATGACCGAGGACGAGCGGACCCAGTGGGCCTACAGCGTCTACGCGACGGGGCTCACGTTCTGGAATGGCCAGGAAACGTTCTACAGCACCATCGGCGAGAACCGGAACGGAGCCCAGATCGGCGACAACGGCGGAGTCGGCTTTGCATCCCGACTCACACACCTGTTGTACTACGACCCTCTCGCCGACAACCGCTACCTGCTGCACATCGGGGGTGGCTATCGCTACGGCACGACGGGCGGTTCGCCCAGTGACAGGGGCGCGTTTGCCAAGACCTACCGGTCGGCGATCATTCCGGAGTTTTTTGTCGGCGACCCGACTGGTCTCGGGTTTTCGGGCGCCGGCACGCCGATCGTGGCCGACACGGGCCGGTTTCTCGCGACCGACTTCAACGATTTCCATCTGGAGCTCGCGGGGAGCTATGGCCGGGCGCACTTCCAGACCGAGGCCATGCTCACGACGGTCAACCAGTTCGGCGGGCCCATGATCATGCAGCCGGCGGCCTACTTCCAATGCGGCTACATGCTCACCGGCGAGTCCATCGGCTATCTCAAGCAGGTGGGCGCCTTCGATTACACGGTCGTGCCCTACACGCCCTTCTTCGGAACCGGCCGCAAGGGCCGCATCCGCGGCTGGGGCGCGTGGGAACTGGCGGCCCGGTGGTCGTACGTGGACCTGTCGGGCGTGAATCTGCGCGCCGAAAACCAGCTCTCGAACACCGTCGGCCCGCCCCCGTCACCGAACGCCGCCACTGTCAACCAGACCACTGTCGGCGTGAACTGGTACTGGAACAAGTTCGCCAAGGTGCAGTTCAACTGGATCCGAAGCATGCCCGACTACATCGGCTACGGCGCGGCGCCATTCGACATTTACGGCACGAGGTTCCAGATCGAGTTTTGAGGGGCCGCCCTCCGAGACCGTTTTGCCAGGAGGCTTTCATGCACGATTCCACTCGCAAGACCCGCGCCGCCGCCTGGACGGCCGCCGGGCTGGCCGGCATCGCGTGGTGTGCCGTGGCCATGGCCGCGATCACCGACTCGGGCGGCCTGGTGCGAGACGGCCGCTGCGACCGCTGCGGCGGCTGCGACCGCGTCCAGACGACCTGCGTGAGCAGGATGACCGAAAAGGAGGTCACCAAGGTCTGCTGGGACTACCGCTGCGAGCAGGTGTGCATCCCGGGCCGGAGTATTTTCTGCGGAACACGGTGCCAGCGGGATGACTGCGGATGCTGGGCCTGCTGGCTCTGGAAGCCGACCTGCGCGGAGGTCGTCACCAGGCATGTGCCCGTCAAGAAAGAGGTGCAGCGGAAGGTGCCGGCCGTGGAGTGGACGGTCGAGGAACGCTGCTGCCAATGCCGGCACGAGGCCGACGACCGTCCCTAGCGAGAGACGCCTGGCGGCGGTTGCCCGCCATGCTGCGGCCCGCGCCATGCGTCACGGCAGCGGCGTCACTTCGCCGGAGCGGAGATCGTAGTAGGCCCCGACGATCTTGATCGAGCCTTCGGCCTCCATCGTGCGGAGGATCTCGCTGCGTTCACGGATGGTCTCGACGGCCAGCCGCACGTTCTCGCGGCAGACGTGGGCCACATAGGCGGGGTTGTCGCTCCCCTTCTTGCCGTCGAATGGCCTGCCCTTCTCGATGGCCGGCCGAATCTTGGCGAGCATGGGCGTGATGTTGCCCAGCTTCACGTCGTCGATGGCCGCCTTCACGGCACCGCAACTGGTGTGCCCGATCACCATGATCAATTTCGCCCCCGCGACACGGCAGCCAAACTCCATGCTGCCGAGGATGTCTTCGTTGACGAAGTTTCCGGCGACGCGGGCCACGAAGATGTCGCCGATGCCGAGATCGAAGACGTCCTCCACGGGAATGCGGCTGTCGAGGCAGGAGAGAATCACCGCCTTCGGAAACTGGCCTTCGTAGGCCTCGCGGATCCGCTGCGAGTGGTTCCGCTGCGTGAGGTCGTCCGCCACGAAGCGACGATTGCCCGCCAGCAGGTTGTCGAGCACCTTCTGGGGCGTGTAAGCCACCTGCTGCTCCCGCGTGAGCACGCCACGCAGCGCCTCCTTCTCCGTAGCCTGCAGCGTTGCAGCATCCGACTTCGGTTCATCGGCGACCGAAATGGCGGGCACACCGGCCGCGGACAGGACCACCGCAAGCACGACGACAGACGACACACCGAAACGGAGGCGGCACGGGAGCACGAGCATCATGAGTCCCTTTGAAGGAGCGCGACGACCGAAAAAAAGACCACACAAGAGGATTCGGCAAACGAAAGGATAGGATGGTCAACGGCACTTCCACAAGCGCGCGACCGGTGACGAGGGATCGATGGGGTTCAGTCCCGGCCGCTTCGCGGCACCGAAGGCTGTGTGGCCATCGCTCACCTGCCCTCGAAACTGGCCCGTCACGAGCCTTTCTTCGCCGTCAGCGCAGACCTGTTCTGAAGCCCGCTAGCTTCTCACAATGTCGAGCACCCGCCGCAGGCGATTCCAGGGGCCCATGTCTTCGGCGAGTTCGCAGATTGGCCGCAGCGTCCGCTCCAGGTACGACACGTCGAGTCGGTCGCC
>JBMLMS010000254.1:0-1767 GCA_049243925.1 Pirellulales bacterium | reverse complement strand
CCGATCAGCCTCGACCGCCCGGTGGGCAACAGCGAGGACAGCCACTTCGGCGACCTCCTCCCCGACACCGGCGCCGAGAACCCGGCCGTCGGCGCCGCCCAGGAGATGCTCCGCAACCGGATCGCGAAGGTGCTCAAGTCGCTCTCCTACCGTGAGCGGGAGATCATCAAGCTCCGCTACGGCCTGGGCGATGGCTACAGCTACACGCTCGAGGAAGTGGGCCACATCTTCAAGGTGACGCGCGAGCGCATCCGGCAGATCGAAGCCAAGGCCGTCCGCAAACTGCAGGCCCCGGCCCGCAGCGAAGAGCTTTCGGGCTTCCTCGACTGACGTTGAACCAGCTCGTGGCTGCCCGAACCCTCATGTGGGACAGGCTTCAGTCTGTCATTCCCTGACTCGCCCAAGCCGGCTCCGGGGGAGCGGCAAAAGTCTCCTCACTCAGGCCGCGGCGGCCCTCGTTCGGGAAGCGTTCGCCGACTCCCCCGAAGCCTCCCCATACCAGTTGAGGAGGCTCGGGGTTACCCCTACCGTTGAGACGGCGTATTTGACCAGCGAAGCCATGGATGGCGCAGCGCAGGCAAATCCGAGCGAGTGAAGCCCAGGATGGGCGCAGCGAGCGTCCGGCGAGACGGTACGGGGTATCCCCGAGCCGGCTTGGTCGAGTTGATCCTCGCCAGTCGCCCAGACGATATACTGTTCGTGTGAGTCCGCCGATCGACCCGGCAGCGGGTCCGCGTCGGTTGCCCTGCTCGGCACCGACGGCGACGCGGGCGTTTTCCAGCGGAGTCCGATCCAATGGCAAATCGCTCAGCCCCATCGGTGCACGCGCCGATCGCCCTCGTGCTGTTCGCCGCGCTGCTCGCCTGCCCGATCGCTTCGGCCGACGAGCCGGTGTCGTTCAATCGCGATATCCGGCCCATCATGTCGGATACCTGCTTTCACTGCCATGGCAACGACGCCAAGACGCGCGAAGCCGGCATGCGGCTCGATGTGCGCGACGCCGCCCTCAAGGAGACCGATGGCCGTGTGGTGCCGATCGTGCCGGGCGATCCGGACTCGAGCGCGATCATCAAGCGGATCTTCGACGAGAGCGATCCGATGCCGCCGGAGTCGGCCCACAAGCCGCTCACCGCCGAGCAGAAGGCGC
This sequence comes from Pirellulales bacterium, assembly GCA_049243925.1. GTDB lineage: Bacteria > Planctomycetota > Planctomycetia > Pirellulales > UBA1268 > RGVT01. Next base: position 620 of record JBMLMS010000254.1, on the reverse strand, counting down.
TCTTCCGGCGCTGGGTGGCCGAAGGCGCGGTGTACGAACCGCACTGGGCCTACGCACCGCTCGTGCGGCCCGCGCTTCCCGCCGGAGCCACGGGCGAGCACCCGATCGACGCGTTCATCGAGGCGAAGCTCGCGGCCAAGGGGCTTTCGCCTTCGCCCGAGGCGGCGCAGCCCGTGCTCGAACGACGCCTGTCGCTCGATCTCACCGGTCTGCCGCCGGAGGCCGCGTTGCCGAAGGGTGTCGCGCGCCCGGCGGGCGACGCGATCGTCGATGCCCTGCTCGCCTCGCCGCACTTCGGGGAGCGAATGGCCGTGTGGTGGCTCGACATCGCCCGCTATGCCGACACGGTCGGTTTCCACGGCGACCAAAACCAGCGGATCTTTCCCTACCGCGACTACGTGATCAACGCGTTCAATGCCAACAAGCCTTTCGACCAGTTCACGCGCGAACAGCTCGCCGGCGACCTGCTGCCGAATCCCACGACGGAACAACTCGTGGCCACGGGCTACAACCGGCTCAACATGATGACCCGCGAGGGGGGCGCGCAGCCGAAGGAGTATCTCGCCAAGTACGGGGCTGAGCGGGTGCGAAGTGTGGCGGCGGCGTGGTTTGGCAGCACG
>JBMLMS010000253.1:0-1839 GCA_049243925.1 Pirellulales bacterium | reverse complement strand
GGACTGTTCCCCAACTCTCTCATGAGTGCTGGTATAGAAACCGGGAAGGGGTCAACGCCCATCCTCGTGACCGGCGGCGCCGGCTTCATCGGCGGCGAGTTCGTGCGGCAGTGGATCGCCGAGGAGCCATCCGCCGTCGTCAATCTCGACGCCCTCACCTATGCCGGCAATCTCGATTCGCTTACCACTATCGCCGGCGAGCCTCGCCACGCGTTCGTGGAGGGAAGCATCGGCGACGCGGCGCTTGTGCGCTCGCTCCTGGAGGCCCATCGGCCCCGGGCGGTCGTGAATTTCGCCGCCGAGAGCCACGTCGATCGATCGATCGACGGGCCTGGTGCGTTTGTGGAAACCAACGTGGTCGGGACGTTTCGCCTGCTCGAGGAGGTGCGCCGCTACTGGTCGGCCCTGCCCGCCGCCGAGCGCGATGCGTTCCGCTTCCTGCACGTCTCGACCGACGAGGTCTACGGTTCGCTCGGGCCGACGGGCCACTTCACCGAGACGACGCCCTACGCGCCCAACTCTCCCTATTCGGCATCGAAGGCCGCGAGCGACCACTTCGTGCGGGCCTACCACCACACGTATGGCCTGCCGACGCTCACGACCAACTGCTCGAACAACTACGGGCCCTATCAGTTTCCCGAGAAACTTATTCCGCTCATGATCCTCAACTGCCTGGAAGGCAAACCCTTGCCCGTGTACGGCGACGGCCAGCAGGTGCGGGACTGGCTCTATGTGGCCGACCACTGCCATGCGATCCGCACCGTGCTCGCCCGCGGCCGCGTGGGCGAGGTCTACAACATCGGCGGAGACTGCGAACGGGCCAACATCGAGATCGTGCACACGATCTGTGCGGAGGTCGATCGGCTCCGACCCGGCCTGCCGCACGGCCCCTGCACGTCGCTGATCACGCACGTGACCGACCGCCCCGGCCACGACCGGCGCTATGCCATCGATTTCGGCAAGATCACCGCCGAGTTCGGCTGGCGGCCGCGAGAAACGTTTGCTTCCGGAATCGGTCGGACCGTGGCCTGGTATCTCACGAACCAGGAATGGGTCGACCGGCTGCGGGCACGTGGCCTCACGACCAACCGCCAGGGGCTCACGTCCGCGGCCTGACGGTCGCCCCCCGTCTCAGCCGATTCGCCGCCTGAGCACGACGAGCGGATCGGCTCCCTCCCGCACGTGCCCCATGCTCATGGGCTTCGCGAGAATCATGCCCGCCACGAAGCCGGCCACGTGGGCCGAATAGGCGACGCCACCCCCGCCGCCGCTCGAGTCGAAGACCCCGCTGATCACCTGAAACAAAAACCAGATGCCCACGGCCACGTAGCCGGGCACATCGACCATCATCCGCACGAGGATCACGCTCACGCGGCGATTGGGGTGGAGCACGAGGTAGGCGCCGAGCACGCCGGAGATCGCTCCCGACGCCCCAAGGCAGGGCGTGAGGGCCGCCTCACCGGTGGCGTTGAAGGCCACGAACGCCAGCGACGCAAGGATCCCCGTCGCCAGGTAGAAGAGCAGGTATTTCAGGTGCCCCATGTCGTCTTCGACGTTGTCGCCGAAGATCCACAGAAACCACATGTTCCCGGCCAAGTGCATGAGGCTGCCGTGCATGAAGATCGCGGTCAAGAGCGTGAGCCAGACGGGGATCGGCGTCGGCTTCAGCCCCGGCACCGTCACCTCCATCACCTGCCCCTGGACGGCAATTTCGCGGGTCGACGGCTCCGTGACCACGTCGTGGCCGGAGAGAATCTCGGCGGGCACCTGGCAGTAGGCGAGCGTGAAATTTTCGTCGGCCCCCATTTTTTGGAGGACGACGAACACGAACACGTTGGC
>JBMLMS010000252.1:0-1983 GCA_049243925.1 Pirellulales bacterium | reverse complement strand
GCCCACTGTCCACTCTCACGCGACGTCGTCACGATGCCGACAGACCATCCCGTCGACCTCCTGCTCGCCGGCCACACGCATGGCGGACAGGTAGCGCCCTTCGGCGTGGCCCTGACGCTCCCGGCAGGGAGCGGCCGCTACGTGGCCGGCTGGTATCGCGACGCAGGCCCACCGATGTATGTCTCGCGCGGCATCGGCACATCGCTCATTCCAGTGCGGCTCGGCGCCACGCCCGAACTCGTCCGCTTCGAGTGGGCGCTGGCGTGAGCCGGGCCGGCCGTCCACGGCCACGCTTTGCCAGCCCGCACGACCACTCCAGGCCGCACGCGCCACCCTGCTTCTCCGGCCTGTCCAGTTCCGTCACTCGGCCGCCGATATCTCGTGGTGCCGTGGGACGGCATCCGGGTCTCTTGCCCGCCGGACCCCCGCCGAACCATTCAGCTCCTTCACTCCAGCGTCGAATAGGTGTCCGTTTTCATGCCCGACAAGCGCCGCAAGCCTTCGACCGCCGTCCAAAACCCGCTCGAGACCTACCTGCGGGAGATCAACGACACGTCGCTTTTGACCGCGGACGACGAGAAGCGGCTCGCCTACGCGATCGCCAAGGGCGACGCCGCCGCACGAGACCACATGGTGCGGGCCAACCTCCGGCTCGTGGTGAACATCGCCCGTGGCTACGCCAACCGCGGCCTGCCCCTGCCCGACCTCATCGAAGAAGGCAACCTCGGGCTCCTGCGGGCGGTCGAGGGGTTCGACCCGACGATGGGCACTCGGTTCAGCACCTACGCCAGCTACTGGATCAAGCAGTCGATCAAGCGGGCGCTGATCAACTCCGGTAAGACGATCCGAATTCCGGCCTACATGGTCGAACTGCTCTCGAAATGGCGACGGGCCACGGCCCGCCTGCTCGACGTTCTCGGCCGGACGCCGACCCAGGAGGAGGTGGCGCGCATGCTGGGCCTGGCCCGCAAGAAGCTGCCGATTATCAAGAAGGCGATCCATGTGCACCACGCCTCTCCGCAGACGGAGCAGGCCGACGGCGGCTGGTCGCTCGGCGAGATCATCCGCGATGAAAACACGAAGTGCCCGGCCGAGGTGCTCCTCGACGAAGACACGTTGCGGCACGTACTCGACCGGATCGAAAAGCTCGACGAGCGGGCCTCGAAGATCCTGAAGCTCCGCTTCGGACTGGGTGGCGGAGAACCCATGACCCTCAAGGAGATCGGCACCGTGCTCGGGCTCACCCGCGAACGTGTGCGGCAGATCGAAGCCGAGACGCTCGCCACGCTCGCGCTCGAACTCGACGGCGTGCCGCGGGCGACCCTGCAGCTGCGGCGGGGGGCCTGACGATGGCCGCGGATCACACCGTGGATCTGGCGTCGTTCATTCGGCCGGTCCCCGACTTCCCGAAGCCGGGCATCCTGTTTCGCGACATCACGCCGGCCCTCGCGGAGCCCAGGGCATTCGCCATCGCGATCGAGCGCATGGCGGCGCCGTGGCGGGGTGAACCGCTCGACGCCATCGCGGCCGTCGAGGCCCGTGGCTTTCTGTTCGCCGGCCCGCTGGCCCTGGCCCTCGGCGTGGGCGTGATCCCGGTGCGGAAGCCTGGCAAGCTACCGGCCGAAACGATCCATCACGACTACGATCTCGAGTACGGCCGCGATCGCCTCGAAATGCACAAGGGCGTGCTCACCCCGGGCGCGCGGGTGCTCGTCGTCGACGACGTGCTGGCCACCGGCGGCACGGCGGCGGCCTGCATGCGGCTCGTCGAGGCGGGCGGGGCGACGGTCGCGGGCGCCGCATTCCTGCTCGAACTCGAGGCCCTCGGCGGCCGGGAACGGCTGACCCCCCACCGGGTCGAAACCGTGCTGAAGTACTGACGATTTCGTTCAATTTCCCTTCGAGGAACTCGTGGACTACCCTTGCGGGAGGTGAGGGGGTCGGCGAACGCTCGAGGAGCCTTGGGCCGCCGCGGCCCACGCG
>JBMLMS010000251.1:0-20211 GCA_049243925.1 Pirellulales bacterium | reverse complement strand
CGAGTGAGCCGGAGCCTGGAGGGCGGAGGCGAACGTCCGGCGAGACGGTACGGGGCAATCCCGAGCCGGAATGGGCGAGTTCCGGCATGACAGGCTGAAGCCTGTCCTACAGCAGTAAGCGGGACGCTTGCCCCACGGCGGTCACGCCGCCGGGCCGGCGGCGGCGACGGCGGGCGTGACCTGGCCCGCGTACTCCGCGAAGTTGGCCGCGAAGAGGCCGGCGAGCTTGCGGGCCGTGGCGTCGTAGGCGGCCTTGTCGGCCCAGGCGTCGCGAGGCACGAGCATGTGCGGCGGCACCTCTGGGCAGGCCGTGATCGCCTGGAGCCCGAAGACCGGATCGGTGGCTGTTCGAGCCGATTGCAGGGCACCCGAGTGAATCGCGTCGATGATCGCCCGCGTGAGGCCGAGCTTCATGCGGGTGCCGATTCCATAGGCGCCGCCGCTCCAGCCCGTGTTGACGAGCCACACGTGCGCGCCGTGCCGCTCAATCTTCTCGGCGAGGAGCCCCGCGTATTTCATCGGATGCCAGACGAGAAACGGGCCGCCGAAGCAGGGGGAGAACGTGGCCTGTGGTTCCGTGACCCCCATTTCGGTGCCCGCCACCTTCGCCGTGTAGCCGCTGATGAAGTGATACATCGCCTGCGCGGGCGTGAGCCGGCTCACCGGTGGGAGCACGCCGAAGGCGTCGCACGTGAGGAAGATCACGTTCGTCGGATGGCCCGCCACGCAGGGAATCTTCGCGTTGCGGATGAACTCTACGGGATAGGCCCCGCGGGTGTTCTGCGTGATGCTCGTGTCGTGAAAATCCACGTGGTGGCTGTCCTGGTCGTAGACCACGTTTTCGAGCACGGCGCCGAACCGCAGGGCCTGAAAGATGTCGGGCTCAGTTTCCGGGGCCAGATCGACGGCCTTCGCATAGCAACCTCCCTCGATGTTGAAGATGCCGGAATCGCTCCAGCAGTGTTCGTCGTCGCCGACGAGCAGACGCTTGGGATCGGCCGAGAGAGTGGTCTTGCCCGTGCCGGAGAGGCCGAAGAGGAGCGACGAGGCGCCCGTCGTGCGGTCAGCCGTGGCGGAGCAGTGCATCGAGAGGATGTTGCGCTTGGGCGCGAAGTAGTTGAGCATCGTGAAGACGCCCTTCTTCATTTCACCCGCATACTCGGTGCCGAGAATCACGAGCTCCTTCGACTCGAGCGACAAATCGATGCTCGTCGTCGAAGTCATCCCGTGCGTGCGACGGTTGGCGGGGAAGCGGCCGGCGTTGTAGATCAGGGCATCGGGCTCGCCGAACGTCGCCAGCTCCTCGCGTGAGGGCCGGATGAGCATCGTGTGCATGAACAGCGCGTGGTAGGGCCGCGAACAGACCACGCGCACCTTCAGCCGGTGGGCCGGATCCCAGCCGGCGTAGGCGTCGATGCAGTAGAGGATGCTCCGCGTGTTCAGATAGTCCTTGGCACGCTCCAGGTTGATCTGAAACGTCTCGTCGTCGATCGCCACGTTCACCGGCCCCCACCAGACATCGTGCTCGCTGGCCGGGTGCCGCACGATCCGCTTGTCTTTGGGCGATCGGCCGGTCTTCGCGCCCGAGTAGGCGATCAGGGCCCCGGAATCGGCGATCGCGGAGTCGGGCTCGAGGCGGATCGCCTCGGCATAGAGCTCTGCCGGCGAGAGATTCCGCCGTACGTCGGCCACGGTGATACCGTGCCCGGACAGGTCGATCCGTCTCATGTCTCCTCTCCTCCCGCACCCGCCGCTACTGCTGCTGGATGTCGATATCGTCGTCGTACGACGGCACGGTGCGGAGGACGGAGTGTACCGGAACGTCGAGTGGAGCGAGCTGGTCGTGCCAGGAAAGCGAGGGCAGCCGGTCGAGCGTGCGGGTGGCCACGCGCACCTCGATGCGCTCGTCGCCCGCGCCACGGTACACGCCCTTGTTGGGCGGCACGTCGAAGAAGTCGCGGCCCACGGCCGTCTTCACGAAGTCGTGATTCACCGGGCAGCCGTTCGTGGGATCGAAGCCGGTCCAACCCATGTCGGGCAGCCAGACCTCACACCAGGCATGGCTCTGTGATTCCTTGTTGGGTCGATGGATGTAGCCGCTGACGTAGCGGGCGGGCACGCCGTTCGACCGTAGGATCGCGATCATGAGATGCGTGAAGTCCTGGCACACGCCCTTGCCGCAAGCCAGCAGGTGGTCGATTGGCGAGGTGGCCGACGTCACGTCGCGGGCATAGACGAAGCGGCTGCGGATGTGCTCCGCGACCTCGCACACCCACATGCCGACCCGGGCCCGCGTGACCGGCCGCAACTGCTGGAGATGCGGCTCGAGGAGCGGCGTGGGCTGCACGGGACCACGCAGGGGCAGGTAGTCGAGCGCCTCGAGCGGCAGCTGCCAGGCGTCGGCCGGAACCCCCTCGGGAAATTCCACCTGGCTCGCGATCGGCCCCACCGACGCGTCTTCCGTCTCGACGACGCTCGCCGCGAGGATCCGCAGCCGCGTGGGCGGCTTGAGAAGGTTGAAATGGTGCACGCGGTTGCCGAAGCCGTCGAGATACTTCGTGATCGAAACCGGCTGGCCGAGCGTGATCTGAAACGAATGGCACCGCTGCCCGCCGTCGCTCATCGGCTCCATGCGCAGCTCGCACTGCCACTCGCTCACCGGCTGCGAGTAGTCCATCGTCGTTTCGTGCTGGATCTCGAGGATCATCGGTGGGACCTTCCCGGGCCTGGCTGGCTACTGCAGCGCGTATTGTTCGTGGAGGTGGTGGCCGATCCGCGCCGTGCGGACGAGGGCGTCGCCGAGGAAGGCGTGCAGCCGCTCGCCGTCGAGCGCGTGGCCGTCGAGGTAGACGAGGTCGTTGAGCAGCCGGCCCACGGTGCGCACCACCTCGTCGCTGCACCGCTCCGGCAGCCGGCCGCTGATCTCGGTGAGCGAGTGCATGATCCGCGCCAGGCAAAACCGCACTGAGTGGGGAAAGTCGGGGTTTACGAGCAGGAACTCCACCACCCGCTCCGGCTCCACGCGGCTGATGTAGAGCCGCTGGTAGGCCTCGTAAGCCGCACAGTTCTTGAGCACCGCGCCCCACTGGAGGGCCCGGATCGGCAGATCGACGCCGTCGCCCCGCTCCAGCAGGCTGAACTTCGAGTCGAGCACCCGCAGGATCTTGTCGGCCCGCTCGAGGTAGCGGCCGAGCTGGATGAAATGCCAGCCCTCGTCGTGCGTGAGCGTGGCCTCGCAGACGCCGTGAAAGAGGAGCACGCCGAGCTGTGCCTCCTGGCAAAAATCGTGGGGCGACTCGGCCACGCGAGCCTGCAGTTGCGGATCGGCAAGCCGCCAGTGGAGCTTGTTGAGCTCGCGCCACATCGACGGGCTGATCGAACCGCGGATGCTGCGGGCGTTGTTGCGCGAGCGGTTCACGCACGCCATCACGCTGCCTGCGTTGGCAGGATCGAGAAGCAGCCACCGCTGCACTGCGACGACAGGATGCTCACCGTCGGCCATCGGGGGCGGGGGCTGCCGGAGCAGGCTCAGCAGTGCGTTCCACTCCAGCTCGACGGGGTTCGCGAGCACACCGTGGAGGTCGAGATCGAGATGAAACGTGACATCGACCGCCCGCGACAAATGATCGGCGCGTTCGAGATATCGGCTCATCCAAAAGAGCGCGTCGGCGACCCGACTCAGCATGCTTCACCTCGGCGGCTCATGCCCGCTCCTCCGCGAGCACCCACGTGTCTTTGCTGCCGCCCCCCTGGGAACTGTTGACCACGAGGCTGCCCTTCGGCAGTGCCACCCGCGTGAGCCCGCCCGGCGTGACAGTGACCCGCTCGCCGCAGAGGATGAACGGCCGCAGATCGACGTGCCGCCCCTCCAGCCGGCCATCGACGAACGTGGGATGCGTGGAGAGCTGGATCGTGGGCTGGGCGATAAAGTCGCGCGGGTTGGCTTCGATGGCCCGCCGAAACTCCTCGCGCTGCTCTTTCGTGGAGGCGGGGCCGACGAGCATGCCGTAGCCGCCCGACTCGTTCACCCGCTTCACCACGAGGTGCTCCAGATTCGCGAGCACGTGGCTGCGCTGGGCGGGGATCTCGGGCCGGAAGGTTTCGACGTTGTTGAGTAGCGGCTCTTGCTGGAGGTAGTAGCGGATCATGTCGGGCACGAAGGGATACACGCCTTTGTCGTCGGCGATGCCCGTGCCGATGCTGTTGGCCAGGGCCACGCTGCCCGAGCGGTAGGCATTCACGAGCCCCGGCACGCCGAGGGCGCTGTCGGGCCGGAACGTGAGCGGGTCGAGGAAGTCGTCGTCGATGCGGCGGTAGATCACGTCCACCCGCTGCCGGCCGCGGGTCGTGCGCATGAACACGCGGTTGCCGTCCACGAGCAGGTCGCGGCCTTCCACGAGTTCGATGCCCATGCGCTGGGCCAGAAAGCTGTGTTCGAAGTAGGCCGAGTTGTACATGCCCGGACTGAGGAGCACGGCCGTGGGCTGGGCGGCCGACTCCGGCGCGATGTATTGCAGCACGTCGAGCAGTGCGGCCGGGTAGTCGTCGTTAGGCAGCACGTCGTAGGCGTTGAAGAGCGCGGGAAACACCCGTTTGAGCACTTGCCTGTTTTGCAGCATGTAGCTCACGCCTGAGGGCGTACGGGCGTTGTCTTCGAGTACGAGATATTCGCCGTCTGCGGCCCGAATCAGATCGGAGCCGCAGATGTGGATGTAGATCCGCCGCGGCACGTTGACGCCGACGAACTCGCGGCGAAACGAGCTGCCCTGAAGCACGAGCCGGGCGGGCACGACGCCGTCGCGCAGGATGTGCTGCTCGTGGTAGACGTCCCACAGAAAGAGATTGAGGGCGTTGATCCGCTGGATGAGCCCGGCCTCGACCCGCCGCCACTCGGCCGCAGGGATGATTCGCGGCACGGGGTCCATCGGCCAGACCCGCTCGATGCCCTCCTCGGCGCGATACACCGTGAAGCCGACGCCATCCTGCTGCATCGAGAGATCCGTCATTGCCTTGCGGCGGCGGAAATCATCGGGGCTCGTGGCCAGCAGGCGGCCGTGCAGTGGCCCATAGTGTGGCCGGGGGCCGCCGTCGCGATCGACCATCTCGTCGTAGGCGAGCCCGAGTTCGTAGTCGCCGAGCAGCTCCGTCGCTGCGGCCGCTCCAGAGCCCGATCTGCCCGCCATCGTGGAATTGTGCATCGTCACCGCCGCCTTCCGCGCGTCGCCATCGCCGGGAAGTGCGCGGACACCGGGCAGGCAGTGCCGCACATGGCGGCACGCCGACAGAGCACCGGATTCAGAAACCCGCCATTTCCTTGACGAAAGGGCCGCAACGGCTAGTCTGCGGCTCTCGGCTGGCATCCTACTGCAAGTGGCGCGCCACAAGCGGCTTTTTTCTGGAGATCGTGATGACGTATTGCGTCGGTATCCGCACCCACCAGGGCCTCGTGATGGCCTCCGATTCCCGTACGAACTCGGGCATCGACCAGGTCGACGTGTGTCGCAAGATGCACACGTTCGTGACGCACGGAGAGCGGATGTTCACGATCCTCTCCAGCGGCAGCCTGTCGCTCACGCAGTCGATCATGACGCGGCTGGAGCAGGATTATCACGCCGGCGAGGGGCTGGCCAAGGCCGCCACGTTTTACGACGCCGCCCGGTGCGTGGGCATGCAGGTGCGGGAGGTGGCCGCGCTCGACCGCGAGTACATGGAGCGCGACCACATCAGCTTCGCAGTCAACCTGCTCGTGGGCGGGCAGATCAAGGGTGAGGAGCCGCAGCTCTACATGATCTATGCGCAGGGCAATCCGCTGCGTTGCACCCGCTCGTCGCCCTTTCTTCAGATTGGCGAGGCGAAATACGGGCGGCCGATCCTCGACCGCGGCATCCGCTTCGGCGAGACCACGCTCGACCAGGCGGTGAAATACGCCATCATTTCGCTCGATTCGACGATGCGGTCGAACGTGGCGGTGGGGCCCCCGATCGATCTGCTCGTGTACGCGAACGACGATCTCGCCGTGCGCCGCTACCGACGGCTCTCGACGTCGGATCCCGACCTGCTGGAAGTCCGCTCCAACTGGGAGCGCGAACTCCGCCGAGCCGTCGGCATGCTGCCCCAGATCGATTTCGGGCCCCCGCCGAGCGGCACCGATCTCGGGCCCACGACGTAGCGTAGGAGCAGCGTAGGACAGGCTTCAGCCTGTCACGACCTCAGGCCGCTTTCCGCAGCGGATCGCGTGCGCCGTCGAGCGAGCGTCCGAGCCGCCGCCGCGTGGCTCCGGCCGCGGGTGACGACTCGAGCACCGCCGTGTGAGCCGAGTCGGACGGAGCGACGGCGAGCCGTTCGCGGAGCGACTGGGCGAGCGCCGGGCCGAGATCCTCCCCGCGCATCCGTGTGCCGACGTCTTCGACGGCATCGGCCAGCCCCAACACCACAGCCTGCCGCACCCCCTCGCGCACCCACTGGAAAAAACTCATCGCCATGCTCCTGACTCGAACGTGGTTGTGACCGTCGCCCTCTGGAGGCGGTATCGGCCTGCCGCGGCGGGGCCTTGCACGAGCGGCCCGGCGGTCTGGACCGGGCCTCTGGGCTGACTCTGCCGCCCGCAGCCAGAGCCCGCGGCGCCGCCGCAGTTTGCGGCTTCACGCGCGACCGGCAGGCTCGGCGACCACGATTGCCCGGGGGCAGCGGAGCAGGTACGCTCGCAGGGAATCGCGGCTCGCCGCCGGCTCGAAGGTCACCCCTCGACGGCACGAATGCGATGCCGGAATCGAGGCCGCAAACCACGATTTTGGGGAATGGTGTAACGGTAGCACGACTGGCTCTGAACCAGTTAGTCTAGGTTCGAATCCTAGTTCCCCAGTTTTGATCCCTCACGCGCCGGGGGGCTTGCCTCATCCGCGACCTCATGGCTGACGTTGCCCGGCATCGCGTGCTCCTCGTCGACGACCAGGCGATGATCGGCGAGGCGGTGCGGCGCATGCTCGCCGACCAGGCCGACATCACCTTCGAATTCTGCCGCGACCCCGACGCGGCCATGGATGCGTCTGCGGCCTTCCGGCCCACGCTGATCCTGCAGGATCTCGTGATGCCGGGAATCGACGGCCTCGACATGGTGCGGCGGTTTCGCTCGGTCGCGGCCACGGCACAGGTGCCCGTGATCGTGCTCTCGGCCAAGGAAGAGGCCGTGGTGAAGGCCCAGCTCCTCGACGCCGGCGCCAACGACTACCTCGTGAAGCTGCCCGACCCGGTCGAACTCATCGCCCGCATCCGGGTGCACTCCGACGCCTATCAGCGGCTCCTCGAGCGGAACGCCGCCTTCGAGGCCCTGGAGCGATCGCTCGCCGACCTCAGGCGCGAGCAGGAGAAATCGGAGCGGCTGCTCCTCAATATCCTGCCCGAAAAAGTGGCCGAACGGCTCAAGAACGGCGAGGCCTCGATCGCGGAAAGCTTCGCCTGCGTGACCGTGCTGTTCGCTGACCTCGCGGGCTTCACGGAGTTTTCCCAGCACGTCGATGCCCGGCACCTGGTGGCGATCCTCGACGAGATATTCTCCACGTTCGACCACCTCGCCCGGGCCCACGGCGTGGAAAAGATCAAGACGATCGGCGACGCCTACATGGCCGTCGCCGGGCTGCCGGTGCCGCGAGACGACCATGCCGAGGCGGTGGCGGTGATGGCCCTCGGCATGCAGGAGGCGTTTCGCGGCGTGATGCGCGCCCGCGGCCTCGCCATGGAACTCCGCATCGGCATCCACTCGGGGCCCGTCGCCGCCGGAGTGATCGGCCGCCACAAGTTCAGCTACGACCTGTGGGGCGACACGGTCAATCTCGCCAGCCGCATGGAGTCGCACGGCGAGCCTTCGCGGATCCACGTCTCACAGGCCACCCGCGAACTCCTCGGCGACACCTTTCGCTTCGCCGACCGCGGCGAAATCCCCGTGAAGGGCAAGGGCACGCTGCGCACATATTTCCTCCTCGGCCGCACGTGAACCCTAATGCCAACGGCGGAGCCAGCCGCGGCGCCAGAAAAACACGACCATGCCGATCGTCGTCGCCGCCATGATCGAGAGCGCCACGAGCGAGCCGTAGCGAAACGTGAGCAGAGGCATGTTCCACGGTGAGCTCGTGTCGAAGTTCATGCCGTAGTAGCCGGTGATGAACGTCAGCGGCATGAAGACGGTGGCGATCACCGTAAGCACCTTCATCACGTCGTTCATGCGATTGTTGATGCTCGCCAGGTAGATGTCGCGGAGATCGCTGCCGATCTCGCGGTAGCCCTCGGTGAGATCGAGCAGTTCCATCGTGTGGTCGTAGCTGTCGCGAAAGTGCGAGCGGGCGTGATCGCCCACGAATGCGGTGGATTCCCGGCCCAGCGCATGGAGCACGTCGCGGGTCGGCCAAAGGGCCCGGCGCAGCGACATCAGGTCGGTCCGCACGTCGTGGATGCGGCCGAGCAGCCCGCGGGTGGGGTTGTCGAGGGCCTCTTCCTCGATCGTCTCCAGGCGATCGCCGAACTGTTCGAGCACCGGAAAATAGCCGTCGATCACGGCGTCGAGGAGCATCGCGCAGAGGTGGTCGGCCCCGAGCTGGCCAAGCCGTGTGCGGCCGTGTCGAATTCGCTCGCGCACGCTCGCGAACCCGTCGGGCACGGTGCGATCGTGAAACGTGATCACGTAGCGGTCGCCCAAAAAAATCGCCATCGGATCGGTGACGATCGCCTCGCCGTCGAAGCGAGCCATGCGGGCGGCGATCAGCACCTGATGGCCGAAGACCTCCACTTTCGGCCGCTCGTCGGGCGTGACGGCGTCCTCCAGGGCAAGTTCGCCGATCTCGAACACCTGGCCGACGGCCCGAATCAGGGCCGAGTCGCCGAAGCCGTCGACATCGAGCCAGACGACGGGCCACTTCTCCCGGGCGATCGTCAGCTCCTGCGGCGCGATCACCGTCGACTCCTGCATGGTCGTGCCGTCACAGCCCATCAGCCGGAGGACGGTGGGCTGACCGACAATCGGCACGTCGGCGGGCGATGGCGCCGAGACGTGACGCGAGAGACGGCGACGGCGGCGGCGGTGCTTGCGGGTTGCCATGGCTCGTGAAACGATACTGCCCCGGGGTGGCCGCGGTCGAACGCAGCTGCACGCCGGGGGCGGAAATCTCGACGGCAGGGGAGTCTCAGTGCATGGGCCAGCGACCGCAGGAGTCTCCGATCGGCGAGGCGCTGGGCTGGGCGGCCCGCATCATCGCGATCGGCCTCACGATGTTTCTCCCAGGGGTCGCCGGCAGCTGGCTCGACGGACGTTTGGGAACGCCGTGGCTCGGGCCGGCGGGGCTGGCGGTGGGGTTTATCGTGGCGCTCACCATCCTCACTCGACTGAGGGGCGGCTCCGGCCGTCGCGCACGATGACGGAAAGCCGTCAGCCGACTGAACGCTCGAGCGCACGAGGCAGCGTCGTGTCCCTCGTCGTCCCTCTGGTGGTCCTGGCTGCCGCCACGCTGGGGGCGATCTTCGGTGGCCCCGAGATGCCCGATCGAACCTCAGCTGTGCTGTTCGCCGCCAGCACCTGCGGCGCAGGCAGCGTCGCCGCGTGGGCCGTGAGCCAACCCCGCCGCACGAGCCCCGCGGGCCGCGTGGCCGCACCTCTGGCAGCCACGAGCCTGCGGCTCGCGCCCGCCCTCGTCGCCCTCGGGTGGCTGCAGACGAGCGGCAGTACGCTGGCGGCCTCCGGCGCGGGCGGATACCTCGTGAGTTTCTACCTCGCCACACTTGCAGCCGATGTGATTCGAACGATCATGGTGGCGCGGGATGAGGCTCGCCGCCGCGGCGGCATCGAGACGAATTGACGCGGCACGGGCCGATCCCGCACACTCGCGGCACGAAGAGTGGCCGGCCTGCTTCCGGAGCCGGTCCGTCAGGAAAGATTTCACGATGTCCGATCACAATCCGATCTACCACCTCAAGGACGCCTACTACTTCGAGGTGCCGAAGGCACTCTGGCGCCAAGGCTGGCGGTCGCTCGACGATGTGCCAGCGTTTCTCCGCGAAGGCCGCCCCGATATCACAGACGTCGCCGAGTTCAACCAGGCGATGGACGGCAAGATCCTGATTCCACAGCCCTTCGGCACGCTCGACAGCCTGTACGAAAAGAAGAGCGGCTTCTGCGTCTCGAAGTACATGCTGCTCGAACTGCTGCTGGGGGCTGTGCTGCTCTTGCTGTTCAGTCGCCTCGCGAAACGGCTCCAGTCGGGCGAGCCGGCGAGGGGCGCCTTTGCCAACCTCTTCGAGGCGATGATCCTCTTCGTGCGCGATCAGATCGCGCGGCCGGCGATCGATAGCCACGACCACGGCCATGGAGACCACGGCGCCCACGACGAGCATGGTCACCATGGGCACGGCGACGTGGCCCTCGCGGGCGCCGGCGGCCCGGCGGTGCACGTCCATCGAGAGGTGCACGACGGCGATCGCTTCGTGCCGCTCCTGCTCACGCTCTTTTTCTTCGTGCTGGGCTGCAACTTGCTCGGCATGGTGCCCTGGGCCGGGTCGCCGACGGCGTCATTCTCCGTCACGCTCGCGCTCGCCGGCGTCACGTTCCTGAGCGTGATCGTGGCCGGCATGCTGAAGTTCGGTTTCTTCGGCTTTTTCAAAAACCAGGTGCCCTCGATGGATCTGCCGCTCCCGCTGGCAATCCTCCTCAAGCCGATGATCTTCGCGATCGAGATGCTCGGCCTGTGCATCAAGCACCTCATCCTCGCGGTGCGGCTCCTGGCCAACATGGTCGCCGGCCATCTCGTGCTGCTCGGCATCATGGGGCTGATTTCGGCGGCCGCCACCTATTCGATGGGGATGTGGGCCACCGTCACCGGCATCAGTGTCGTGAGCAGCACGCTGTTCAGCGTGCTCGAACTCTTCGTCGCGTTCCTCCAGGCCTACATTTTCACCTTTCTTTCCGCACTGTTCATTGGCGCCTCGGTACACGAGCATTAGGCTTGCCGCTGCCTCATCCGAACTTCGTCTCGATTTTTCGTTTCCACCCGGACACCCGTTCGGTTCCTCGTTTTTCAAGGAGTTTGATCCAGTGATGATCCGATCCCTGTTCTCGACCCGCTCACTCGTCACCCTGGCTGCGGTCGCCGTCGCATTTTTCTGCGCCGATGTGGCCAGCGCCCAAGATGCCGCCGGCCGCTCGCTGATCGACCTCACGTCGGCCTTCAGCGTGGGCCTCGTGGTCATCGGCGCCGCCTACGGCATCAGCAAGCTGGCGTCGGCCGCCTATGAAGGGATGTCGCGTCAGCCGGAAGTGGCGGGCAGCATCCAGACCGCGATGATCATCGCGGCGGCCCTCATCGAAGGCTTCACCTTTTACGCGCTGTTCATCTGCTCGCAGAAGGCCTGAGTCTGTACCGGCTGGAGCGGACCTCGTCCGGCCGGCCGGTGATCCGTCGAGAAGACTGAGTGCGGCGTCCGCACCCAGTCTTCCCACGGCGACGAAGCTTTGATTGCCCGGGAAACAGACGTTTCCGGCGCCAGCCCTCGATTCTTCCGACATCGTTTCGCCAGCGGAGTCTCCCATGAACACGATCGCCTGTCTTCGAGCCCTGTGCCTGGTCGTGGCGCTCTTGCCGGCCTGTGCGGCATCGGCCAGCGACGTGCACGGCCACGGGCCGGAAATCGGCCACAACGCCCCCGCGGGGGTGAGCCAGAAAGACTTCGAGAGCCCGGCGTGGTTCCAGACCGATCTGGCCGTGTGGTCGTTCGCGGTGTTCCTCGGCCTGCTCGGCCTGCTCACGAAGTTTGCCTGGAAGCCAATCATGCAGGGGCTCGAAAAACGGGAGGAAGGAATCCTCCGGCAGATCGCCGAAACGAAGGCCTCCAACGAAGAGGCCAGGCGCATGCTGGCGTCGTACGAGCGGCGGCTCGCCGAAGCCTCCGAGGAGGTTCGTGGCATGCTCGAAGAAGCCCGCCGCGACGCCGACAACACCCGCCAGGCGATCGTCGCCGAAGCCCGCAAGGCGGCCGACGACGAGAAGGCCCGGGCGAAGCACGAGATCCAGCTGGCCAAGGATGACGCGCTGTCGCAGATCGCCGAAAAGGCTGGCCAGCTGGCCGTCGAGGTGGCCGGGAAGTTTCTCCGCGACAAACTGGGCAACGACGACCAGGCCCGGCTGGTGCGGGAGTCGGTCGCCAGCCTCTCCAGCCGCCCGAGCGTGAACTGAGCCGTCCCCCGACCTCGCAGACCGAAGGTTTCATGTCCCGACCCAGCACTCACGAAAGCGAAGCCGCTCACGTCGACATCGCGGCCAACCGCGTGGCCAAGGTCTACGCGCAGGCGATTCTCGAGGCGGCCGACACGGCGAAGTGCACCGACACCGTGCTTGCGGAACTTGCGGCCCTCGCCCGCGATGTGCTGCCGAAGGTGCCCGAGGCCCGGGCGGTGTTCGCGTCTCCGAAGATTCCGGCTGAGCAGAAGGCGGCGCTGATCGACAAACTGGGCAAAGGACGCTTGGTGCCCACCACGGTCAACGCCCTCCACGTGCTCGCCCGTCACGGACGCCTCGGCATTTTGTCGCTGGTCGTCGCCGCGGCGGAACGCCTCGCCGACGAGCGGGCCGGCCGGCAGCAGGCGACGCTCACGACGGCGGTCGCCCTCGGCGCCGAGGAGCAGGCGCGGATCGTGGCCGACGTCGAGAAGGGGCTCTCGGCCCGTTTGAAGCCGTCATTTGTCGTCGATCCCACCATCATCGGCGGCCTCGTCGTCCGCATCGGCGACACCATCTACGACCAGTCGGTGGCCACGAGCCTGACCCGGCTCAGCGGTTGCCTCCAGCAGCGAAACATCCACGCCATCCAAAACGGGGAGTACACATGGCACAGTTGACCGACGAAATCACATCCGTCTTGCGCGAGGAGATTTCGCGCTTCCAGTCGGGCATCGACGTCCGCGAAGTGGGCCGCGTGCTCGAGGTGGGCGACGGTATCGCCCGGGTGTGGGGTCTGTCGGGCGTGATGTCCGGGGAAATGGTCGAGTTTCCCGGCGGCATCACCGGCCTGGCCTTCAACCTCGAGGAAAACTCGGTCGGCGTGATCATTCTCGGAGACTATCTCAAGGTCACCGAAGGCGACGAGGTGAAGAGCACCGGTCGCCTGCTGTCGGTGCCGGTGGGCGACGCCGTGATCGGCCGCGTGCTCGACCCGCTCGGCAACCCGCTCGACGGCAAGGGGCCGGTCGTCACGGAACTCCGCCGCCCCGTCGAAACGCTCGCGCCCGGCGTCGCCGAGCGGTCGCCCGTGCGTGAGCCGCTCCAAACGGGCATCAAGGCGGTGGACGCGATGACGCCGATCGGCCGCGGCCAGCGCGAACTGATCATCGGCGACCGCAAGACCGGCAAGACCGCGATCGGCATCGACGCGATCATCAATCAGAAGAACAGCGGCGTGAAGTGTTTCTACGTTGCAGTCGGCCAGAAAGACTCGTCGGTGGCCGTCGCGATCGACACGCTCCGCAAGTATGGCGCGATGGACTACACCACCGTGATCGTTTCCGGTGCGAGCACCGCCGCCCCGCTGCAATACATCGCCCCCTACTCGGGCACCGCGATGGCCGAGCACTTCATGTACAACGGCCAGCACGCACTGATCGTGTACGACGATCTCTCGAAGCAGGCCACGGCCTACCGGCAGCTCTCGCTCTTGATGCGGCGTCCACCGGGACGCGAGGCCTATCCGGGCGACGTGTTCTACGCCCATAGCCGTCTCCTCGAGCGGTCTGCCAAGCTCTCCAAGGAACTCGGCGGCGGCTCGCTCACCAGCCTGCCGATCATCGAGACGCTCGAGGGCGAGGTGTCGGCGTACATTCCCACGAACGTGATCTCGATCACCGACGGGCAGATCTACCTCCAGCCCGACCTCTTCTTCGCCGGCCAGCGGCCCGCCATGAACGCCGGCATCTCGGTGTCGCGGGTCGGTGGAGCGGCCCAGACGAAGGCGATGAAGAAGGTGGCTGGCGGCCTGCGGCTCGACCTCGCGAGCTTCCGCGAGCTCGAGGCCTTCGCGCAGCTCGGCACCGATCTCGATGCCGCCACGCAGTCGCGGCTCGATCGCGGCTACCGCATGGTGGAACTGCTCAAGCAGGGCCAATACGCCCCGATGGACACGGTCGACCAAGTGCTCTCCATCTACGCCGGTACCCGCGGGCACCTCGACGACGTCAAGCGCGAGGAAGTGGCCGACTGGGAAAAGGGCTTTTTGACGTTCGTCCGCGACCAGGTGCCGGAGCTTCGGGCCCGGATCGACTCTTCGAAGGAACTCGACTCCGAGAGTGAGCGGCAATTGGAGGCGGCGATCGCCGAATTCAAGCGGCAACGGGCCGCCAAGGGCGGTGAGGCTCGGCAGTTGGCCGGGGCCCGGTAAGCAAACCAAGGCATCCAGACACCCACGCCGCAGGTCGCACACGATGGCAAAAGCCAGGGCACTCGATCGCCGCCGGAAATCCGTGAGGAACATCCGGAAGATCACACGCACGATGGAACTGATCGCCACCGCCCGCTTCAAAAAAGCGATGGATCGGTCGGTGGCAGCCCGCGACTACACGAAGCATCTGGCGAAGATCCTCGGCAATATCGCGAGCGTGGGCGCTGATGTGGCCCATCCGCTGCTCGAGATCCGTCCGACAAAGCGGACGGCGGTGCTCGTGCTCAGCGGCAACCGCGGCCTCTGCGGCGGGTACAACTCCAACGTCGTCCGTCAGGGCGTCGCCCTGCTCGGGCAGTGGAAGAGCGAGCAGGTGCCGGCCCACGTGAGCGTGTCGGGCAAGCGGGGCATTTCGGCGCTCAAGTTCCGTGGCGTCGAGATCGCCGAGCCGTACACGACGTTCGAAGACAAGCCGGAGTTCGCCGCCGTGGCGCCGATCGGGCGGGCCTACTTGGAGGCGTATTCCGCCGGGGAGATCGACCGGCTCGACGTGGTGTATACGAAGTTCGACTCGATCGCCCGCCAGCAGGCCGTCACCGAGACGCTCCTGCCTCTGGCGCCGCCGCAGGCCACGGCCACCACGGCCGCCGCAACGCTGGCGTCCGACGACTACGACTTCTATCCCTCGGCGGCGAGCATCCTCGAAGAGATTTTGCCGGCGAGTTTTTTGTCGCGGCTCTTCAAGTGCTTTCTGGATGCGGCCGTGAGCGAGCAGGTGGCCCGGATGGTGGCGATGAAGGCCGCCACCGAGAACGCCGGCGGCCTGATCAAGAGCCTGTCGCGGCAGTACAACCGGGCCAGGCAAAGCCAGATTACCGGTGAGATCATGGAGATCCTCGGGGGCGTCGAAGCCCTCAAGAAATAACGAGCACATTCCTGATCGCGACGCATGTCGGCGTCGATGCAGCGGACCTTCGGCCGCTGATCGCCGGCACCCCGAAAAGCACAACCCCTCAAAAATCAACGAACCCCTCACAAACCCCATCCTGCAGAGGCGACAAACGACAATGGCAAACGGCAGCATCACCCAGGTCATCGGCTCCACGTTCGACGTCGAGTTCCCGGAAAGCTCGATTCCGGCGATCTACAACGCCGTGCGAATCGACAGCGCGAAGAAGGGCGTCGATCTGCATCTCGTGGGCGAGGTGCAGCAGCACCTCGGCGGCGGCAAAGTGCGCTGCGTGGCCCTCGGCTCGACCGACGGCCTGACCCGCGGGGCCGAGGTGGTCGACACCGGCGGGCCCCTCTCGGTGCCGGTGGGGAAGGGAACGCTCGGCCGAGTGTTCAACCTGCTCGGCGAGCCGATCGACGGCCGCGGAGCGGTGGAGAGCCAGGAGCGGTGGCCGATCCACCGCGATCCGCCGCCGATCAAGGAGCTGACCACGAAGACCGAGCTCTTCGAGACAGGCATCAAGGTGATCGACCTGCTCACGCCGTTCGTGCGCGGCGGCAAGGCTGGGCTGTTCGGCGGTGCCGGCCTCGGCAAGACGGTGATCCTCACGGAGCTCATCGCCCGCATCGCCAGTGCCCACGGCGGCTATTCGGTGTTCGCCGGAGTGGGTGAGCGCACCCGTGAAGGCACGGACCTCTGGCTCGAGATGCAGGAAGCCAAGATCGGTGACACGGGCCGCAGCGTCATCGAACAGACGTGCATGGTGTTCGGCCAGATGAACGAGCCGCCGGGGGCACGCCTCCGCGTAGCGCTCTCCGCGCTGACGATGGCCGAGTATTTCCGCGACACGACCGGGGCCGACACGCTTCTCTTCGTCGACAACATCTTCCGCTTCTCGCAGGCGGGCAGCGAAGTGAGCGCACTCCTCGGCCGCATGCCGAGCGCGGTGGGCTATCAGCCGACGCTTGCCACGGAGATGGGCGCCCTGCAGGAGCGGATCACAAGCACGTCGAAGGGGGCCATCACGAGCGTGCAGGCCGTCTACGTGCCAGCCGACGACCCGACCGACCCGGCCCCGGCCACGGCGTTCGGCAATCTCGACGCCTTCCTCTATCTCGAGCGGTCGATCTCTGAGAAGGGCATCTATCCGGCCGTGGATCCGCTCGCATCGTCGAGCCGCATCCTCGATCCGCAATATGTGGGTGAACGGCACTACAAGATCGCACGTCGTGTGCAGCGGACACTGCAGCGCTATCGCGAACTGCAAGACATCATCGCGATCCTCGGAGTCGACGAGCTTTCCGAAGAAGACAAACTCGTCGTACACCGTGCCCGCCGCATGGAGCGGTTCCTCTCACAGCCGTTCCTCGTGGCCGAGGTCTTCACCGGCAAGCCGGGTGAGATCACGAGCCTTGCCGACACGATCCGCTCCTTCGAGGAGATCGCCGACGGCAAGTGGGACCACCTGCCCGAGCAGGCTTTCATGTATGTCGGATCGATCGAGCAGGCCGAGGAACAGGCCAAGAAGATGGCCGCCAAAACCTGAGCCTCACGACATCGACGGAACAACCCATGGCAAATCAGAAACAGTCCGACACGGTGCGCTGCGTGATCGTCACGCCCGAGCAGACGAGCCTCGACACGCAGGCCCGCTCGGTCATGCTGCCACTGTTCGACGGACTGCGGGGCGTATCCCACGGGCACTCTCCGTTCATCGGCCGTCTCGGCGCCGGTGAGGTAAGGATCGTGGGCGAGCAGGGCGGGCCTGCCGATGCGGACCGCCGGCTGTTCGTCGAGGGCGGCTTCGTGGAGGTGGCGCACGACCAGGTCACGGTGATCACGCAGCGGGCTTTGCCCGTGGAGAAGGTCGATGTGGCCGCCGCCCGGGCCGATCTCGCGAAGGCCTCCGGGGAAGTGGCTGCCGGCGACGAGGCGATCGATGCGAAGCTGCGAGCCGTCCAGACTGCCCGGGCACTTGTGCGGGCCGCCGAGGCCCGCCGATAATCCGGCGGTGCAAGCGTTCTGGGCAGTCGGTCTCGCCGTTGCTGTCGTCTGTGTTCCCGCCCTTGCGGCGCGAGCCGCCGAACCCTGTACGGCATTCGTCGGCGCCCGCCTGATCCCGGTCGGACAGCCGGAAATCCTGGCCGGCACGCTCATCGTCCGCGGCGGCACGATCGCCGCGGTGGGCCCGGTCGATGCAGTCTCCATCCCCGCCGATGCTACGCGGGTGGAGGCGGGCGGTCTCGTGATCATGCCCGGACTCGTCGACACGCACAGCCACGTGGGCGGCGGGCAAGGGGGCGATGCGAGCGGCCCCGTGCAGCCCGACGTCCGCATTCTCGACTCGATCAACGTGCACGACGCGGGATTCCGCAAGTGCCTTGCCGGCGGCCTGACGACGCTCAACATCATGCCCGGCTCCGGCCACCTCGCGAGCGGACAGACGGTGTACGTGAAACTCCGCAAGGCCGCCACAATCGACGACATCCTCTACCGCGATGCCGGAGGCCGACCGCTCGGCGGCCTCAAGATGGCCAATGGCACGAACTCGCAGCGCGATCCGCCGTTTCCGGGCACGCGAGGCAAGTCGGCGGCCGTCGTCCGGCAGAAGTTCGTCAAGGCACTCGCCTACCGGGACAAGCTCGCGAAGGCCGCGGGCGACCCCGAGAAGCTGCCCGATCGCGACCTCGAACTCGAGGCCCTCGTGGACGTGCTCGAAAAGCGGAAGATCGTTCATCACCACTGCCACCGCGCCGACGACATCGTCACGGTGCTGAGGCTGCGCGAAGAATTCGGGTTTGATGCCGTGCTGCATCATGTGAGCGAGGCCTGGAAGGTGGCCCCGGAGATCGCCAAGTCTGGCGTCGGCTGCTCCGTGATCGTGCTCGACAGTCCGGGCGGCAAGATCGAGGCGGCCGATTTCTCGCTCGTCACCGGCGCCGTCCTCGAGGAGGCGGGCGTGCCCTGCGCGATCCATACCGACGACCCGGTCACCGACTCGCGGCTGTTCCTGCGCACCGCGGCCCTCGCCGTGCGGGCCGGCATGACCCGCGGCAAGGCCCTCGAAGCCCTCACGCTCACCGGCGCGAAGATGCTCGGCCTGCACGACCGGATCGGCTCGCTCGAGGTTGGGAAAGACGCCGATCTCATCGTGCTCTCGGGCGACCCGTTGAGCACGCACACGAAGGTGCAGCAGACCTACGTGGAGGGCCGAAAAGTGTTCGACCGCGATGATCCCGACGATCGGCTGTTCGCCGTGGGCGGATTCGGCGCCAGCCGCGACCAGCGGGCCGAATCGTGCTGCAACGGCCCGACGACCGTGGGAGCGATGCGATGAGCACCGGGCATCGTATCTCTTGTCACGGCCGTCTTGCTGCGGCTGTCGTCGGCGCGTGCATCGCGTGGCAGGGTCTGTGCCGCGGCGGCGAAACGCTCGTTGTGCACGGCGACATCGTGCACACCATGGCCGGCGCACCAATCTCGGACGGCGTGATTGTGATCGACGGCGGGAAAATTCGCGCCGTCGGGCCCGCCGCCGCGACGCCGATCCCTCAGGATGCGCGGAAACTGCGCGGGGCCGTCGTCACCCCGGGCCTCGTGGATGCGCACAGCGTGGTCGGCCTGGCCGGCTATCTCAATCAGCCGCAGGACCAAGACCAGCTCGACCCCGTCGAGGCGATCCAGCCCGAATTGAGGGCGATCGACGCCTACAATCCGCACGAGCGGCTCATCGAGTGGCTGCGGGGCTTCGGCGTCACGACAATCCACACCGGCCACGCGCCGGGCGCGCTCGTGGCGGGCCAAACGATGGTGGTGAAGCTTGCCGGCACCACGGCCGACGCAGCCGTGCTCCGGCCCGTGGCAATGGTGGCCGCCACGCTCGGCGATGCGGCCCGGGCCACGGGCGATGGTGCCGAGAAAAAATCGCCCGGCACTCGCAGCAAGGCCGTGGCGATGCTGCGGGCCGAATTCGTCAAGGCACAGGAATATCTTCGCAAACGCCGGCTCACGGACGAGTCGAAACGCCCTGATACCGACCTGCGGCTCGAAGCCCTCGGGAAGGTTCTCACCCGTGAATGGCCGCTCCTCGTCACGGCCGACCGGGCCCACGACATCGCTTCGGCCCTCCGGCTGGCCGCTGAGTTCGAGATTCGCATCGTCCTCGACTCCGCCGCCGAGGCCTACCTCGTCGTCGACCAGATCAAGGCGGCAGGGGTGCCCGTGATCGTGCACCCCACGATGCGGCGCGCCGGCGGCGGCGGCGAGACCGAAAACCTCAGCTTCGAGACTGCTGCAACGCTCGCCAAGGCCGGCATCCCCATCGCTCTCCAGAGCGGCTACGAGTCGTACGTGCCCAAGACCCGCGTCGTGCTCTTCGAGGCCGGCCTCGCCGCGGCCCACGGCCTCTCGTTCTCCCAAGCCCTGGCCGCGATCACGATCGACGCGGCGAAAATCATCGGTGTGGCCGACCGCGTCGGTTCGCTCGATGTGGGTAAGGACGCCGACATCGCGATCTTCGACGGCGACCCCTTCGAATACACGACGCACTGCACCGGCGTCGTGATCGACGGCCAGGTGATGAGCACCGAGCCACGGTAGTCGGCGCACTCGAGCGCCGGCTTCGGGCTCCCCATATCCCGTCGCCGGACGTTCGCCTTCGCCCTCCAGGCTTCGGCTCACTCGGATTTGCCTGCGCTCCGGCATCCTGCCTGCGCTGGTCAAATACGCCGGCGAGCGGGACACGGGGAGCCCGAAGCCTCCCGAACTCGTAGACGCTGGTTGCCAAAGACGCGGGCCGTTGGCCCGCGTCACGGTCGCCCGGAGGTGCGACCGCTCGCGGCTCGGGGCAACCT
>JBMLMS010000250.1:0-3379 GCA_049243925.1 Pirellulales bacterium | reverse complement strand
CGAAGGCGCCGGTCGCCGGCCGCGAGACGCTGATGCAGCTCGACGCGCTCAAGCGTGCCTGGCGTGCCGACGGAAATCCAGATTACCTACGCGCGTTCGGCGAGCTGCGGGCGTCGCTCGAAAGGTTGTCGTAGATGACGATCGTGCACTCGGGAATGGCGGTTCGATACCAGTCGATGAAATCGCTGATGATCGCCTCTTCGTTCCACGTCACCGCAAGCACTGTCAGGAGATTCGTCGTCATAGGGAGTGAAGAATAAGACGGTCAACGGGCGTTCCGCAATTGTGTGCCGGCCGATGTTTTCGCGCCGACGAGCAGGAAGCCAGCGCAGAGGCCGACCGCCGCGTCGGCGGCGAGCGTGAGCGCGGGCAGCCAGCCGGCGCCGGCGAGGTCGTGGAGCGCCGCGTGCACCGCCGGCAGCGCGTGGGCGATGATCCCGCCGCCGACGAGAAACATCGCCGCCGTGCCGGCGAACGACAGGCCGCGCATCAGCCACGGTGCGGCGGCGAGGATGCCCCTGCCCAGGTTCCGGAGCGCGGCCGTGCGGTGCCCTGCGAGGATCGCTCCGAGGTCGTCGAGCTTGACGATCGCCGCGACGAGCCCGTAGACGCCAATCGTCATCGCGAGGGAGATCGCAGCGAGCACGCCCAGTTGCGTGACGATTGGCTTGCCCGCCACCACCCCGAGCGTGATCACGATGATCTCGGCCGAGAGGATGAAATCGGTGCGGATGGCGCCGGCGATCCGCTCGCGCTCCACGGCCACGGGGTCGAGGCCCCCCGCCACGACCGACTGCGCGAGAGCTTCTTCGTGGCCCGTGTCCTTGCCGTGCAGCAGTCGGTGCAGAATTTTTTCGGCCCCTTCGTAGCAGAGGAAGGCGCCTCCGATCACGAGCAGCGGCTGAATCGCCCAGGGGGCCGCCCAGCTGATCGCGAGGGCGGCCGGCACCAGGAAGAGTTTGTTGAGGGCCGATCCCCGGGCCACGCGCCACACCACGGGCAATTCGCGGGCTGGCCGCACCCCCGTCACTTGTTTGGCGTTCAGCGCGAGGTCGTCGCCGAGCACGCCGGCCGTCTTTTTGACGGCCACTTTTGTCATCGCCGCCACGTCGTCGAGGACCGTGGCGATGTCGTCGAGGAGCAGAAGCAGGCTGCCGGCCATGGGGATTCCGTGTGGGTGAGAGAAGGATAGAACGTCACGTGCCGCGGGTGTGGCCGAACCACTCGATGTGGTGGCGGCGGGCGAGGCGGACGCCGAGCCGGGGGCATTCCTCCGCGAGCCAGGCCGTCTTGGCGGCGAGTTCTTCGCGGGTGCGGCCCTGCGGCATGAAGAGCACTCGCCCGCGGTCGATCGGCGGGCCCGCCTGCTCGAGGTCGGCGATCCAGGCGAGCGTCTCGGCGATGTCGGCCGGCGAGTCGATCACGAACTTGAGCTGGTAGGGCGCCGCGGTCATCAGCCGTCGCAGTGCGTCGTCGTCGCGCCGCGTCGCTTCGTGCCGCCCGCGCCAGCCGCCGGGCGTGTCGGCTGGTGGGGCGGACG
The DNA here is from genome assembly GCA_049243925.1 of Pirellulales bacterium. Lineage (GTDB taxonomy): Bacteria > Planctomycetota > Planctomycetia > Pirellulales > UBA1268 > RGVT01. The sequence goes on along the minus strand of JBMLMS010000250.1, from coordinate 1,839 downwards.
TCGAGAGCTTGGGGCTGATCGACATCAGATCCGCCGGTGCGTCGAGCCACACCGTGCCTGCCGTCTCGATCGTCACGTGCCGGCCGTTCGCGCGCAGCCGGCGGCACAGTTCGGCGACGTCGGCGAAGAGCATCGGCTCGCCGCCCGTGACGACGACGTGCCGCGGCTCGAGCGCATCGACAGCCGCCAGCACGTCGGCCACGCTTTGCTCGCGGCCCTCGGGCTGCCACGACGTGAACGGCGTGTCGCACCACGTGCACCGCAGGTTGCAGCCGCTCGTGCGCACGAACGTGCTCGGCGTGCCGGCGAAGAGCCCTTCTCCCTGGAGCGATGCATAGATTTCGGCGATGCGCATGCGGCCGGCCCTCGTGTCGATCAGGCCCCGGCGGCGGCTCGCGGGTCGACCGCGCCGGCGGCGGCGAACCCCGCGGCCCGTAGCAGGCACGAATCGCACGCACCGCAGGGGTGGCCGGTGGCGTCGGGGTCGTAGCAGCTGCTCGTGAGACCATAGTCGAGGCCGAGGTCGAGGCCGAGCCGGATGATCTCGGCCTTCGAGAGCGTGGCCAGGGGCGCGAGCATCTCGAACGGCCGGCCCTCCACGCCGGCCTTCGTCGCCAGCTGCGCGAGGTGGGCGAAGGCCGCGATGAACTCCGGGCGGCAGTCGGGATAGCCACTGTAGTCGATCGCGTTCACGCCGATCACGAGCGCGTCGGCGGCGCGGGTCTCGGCCATCGCCAAAGCCAGCGCGAGGAACACGGTGTTGCGGGCGGGCACATAGGTGACCGGGATCCCCTGCCCGATCGCTTCGTCGGAGCGGCCCTTGGGCACGGCGATCGCCTGATCGACGAGCGCACTGCCGCCGAACGCGGCGAGATCGACCTTCAGGACGACGTGGTCGGTGATCCCGAGCGTGCCGGCGACGGCCCGGGCGCAGTCCAGCTCGCAGCGATGCCGTTGGCCGTAGTCGAGCGAGAGCGCGGAGAGCCGGTAGCCCGCGCGGCGTGCCCAGGCGGCGGCGGTGGCCGAGTCGAGCCCGCCGGAGAGCAGCACGACGGCCGCCCGGCCCGCGGTCGGCGGTGTTCCGGGGGCGGCTTTGCCCGGCATCTCTTTCATGGCACACTCTCCTCCATCATGAGCACCCACCAGAAGCCAACACGCGAGCAGCTCGAAACGTTCGCCAACCAGTTTCCGGGCCGCGACTACCTGATCGAGATCGTCTGCCCCGAGTTCACGTCGATGTGCCCGAAGACGGGACAACCCGACTTCGGTACGCTCACGTTTCGCTACGTCGCCGACACGCTCTGCGTGGAGCTCAAGAGCCTCAAATTGTATCTCCAGGCGTTCCGCAACGAAGGCATCTTCTACGAGAACGTCACCAACCGCATCCTCGATGATCTCGTCGCCGTGCTCCAGCCGCGGCGGATGACGCTCGTGGCCCAGTTCACGCCGCGTGGCGGCATCAGCTCGCGGATCGTCGTCTCGCACCCGTCGGGCGAGCACCTGCCGGCCGCCGGCTGACCCGGGTCTCGTTCCTGGTTTCCTCTCCGACCGAAAGGCTCCCACCATGGCCCAGCCCGCGCGTGTCCTGCTCTCCGCCCTTGCCGACGAGGCGGCGTTTCACCTTTCGGCCGTGGAGCAGTTCACGGCGCTCGCCGCGCTTGGACTCGAGTATTACTCGCTGCGGCACATCGACGTGGGCAAGGGCGTGAAGAACGTGATGAAACTCACGCTTCCGGAGATCCAGAAGCTCCGGCACCTCGAGGACGAATACGGCCTCAACGTGGCCTCGATCGCCTCGCCGATCGGCAAGGTGAAGCTCGTCGACAAGCCCGACGGCAC
>JBMLMS010000249.1:0-4380 GCA_049243925.1 Pirellulales bacterium | reverse complement strand
AGGAGAGTTGAATCTGGCGGCCCCAGTCGAAGCTGTTGACCATGTTGCCGCTCTTGTGACGCTTGTCCTCGAGGTAGGTGACCGCACCGCCCGCTCGAAGGTCGATGCCGAGCTTCAGCCGGTCGTTCTCCAAATAACGGACCGGATCCGCCGCGATGGCCGCCGGATCGAGTGGGGCGGACGGCGGCTCTGCGGCCAGGAGAGGGCCGCATGCGGTGATGAGAGCGAGGCTGATCGTGCGAGGTGACATGGGGTGGGGTTAGGTTTTTTTCGCCGGAAGGTTTTCGATGCGGAATACCTGATCCGCTTCCTCGTTCGTGAGAAGCGGCAGGTCGGCAGGCTTGTTCGAGAGTGCGTCGTCCACGAGGCAATCGAGCAGGTAGCCGGCCTCCAGCAGGCCGCGTTCGACACCATCGACGAGCCACAGGCCGCAATGGATCAGGCGTCCTTGGCCCAATCGGGCCTCGCCGATTGCCGCCCCGCGGAAGAACTCCTGGGCGTTGATGAACTCGGGCACGGGGGTCTTCGAGTTTTCGAGGTTCAGCCCCCACACGATCGGCCGCAGCTTCGCCTTCAGCACGGGGTCGGAGAGGTCGGCGGCATGGACGTGAACCCCGTAGAGGCGGGCCAGCTGGAAGTCGGGTGACGCCCCGTGCGGAAAGTGTTCCAGCGCGGGATGGCGTTCCACGAAGTTCCCATTGCAGCGGATCCACCGGGGCCAGAACGGCAGCGGAACCGACTGCGTGAGGATCCGGCTGCCATTCCAGGCCGGAGGATGGTGCGGCGACCCCACCTCGGGCCGGGTGCGGGCGGAGAGATCCGGATTTCGCTCGACGAGGATCGCCGAGCCGCCGGCGGACACGAACGCCAGTAGCTCTTGGGTGACGCGGTCGGCCAGCGCCACCGCGGCGCCGTCGAGCGCGGTGCGGCCCCCGGTGGCATAGCGTTCGTCGAGCGCGGCTGCACCGGTGAGATTGGCGATGCCGCCGTCGGCGAAGGCCCGTTTCTGCCGGGGAAATGCCCAGAACTTCCAGGCGTTGGTTTGGTTGAGCGCGGCGGATTCCAGCCGCGTCTCCAGGACCAGCTCGCGCGCGGCGTCGCCCCCCACCGGCCCCAGTTCGATGCTTCCCAGGCTCGTCACCGTGCCTGCCGCGGCGGCGATGCCCTCGATCACGCCCTGCTGCACGGCACGGCCGCCTTCCTTGAGCTCCCAGTGCAGCCGGCCATCCCTCACGGGCGCGGCGGCGTAGTGCGAGAGCATCACGCCCACGCTTTTCTGTTCGTCGGCCGCCAGCACCCGCTGATCCACGTCGGCGTCCACGAGGAGCACCGACGCGCTGTTGAAGGGCAGCAGTGCCGCGGGATCAGGAAACTTCTCGGGCTGATAGACGATGTCCAAAATGCCTAAATCGGTGAGATCGCCCTCGAAGCCGGCCGGGATGTCGCTCACGACCCACCAGTGGTAGCCGTCGAGGGCGGGCATTCGGCGGGCGCTTTCAAAGGCCTGCTTCACATAGTCGTGGTACGAGGCGACCGAGATCTTCCGCAGCGCCGCGTAGCGGTCGAGCAGCCCCAGCGCTGTGATCCGGGCGCGGTGCCGTTCGAGGAGGTTGCGCTCCTGGCTGGTGATGCCGCCGGCGAGCTTTTTTTCCTTCTCGAGGTCGGCCAACGGACCGACATAAGTCTGGTTGAACTCATGCCAGACGTGCGGCCGGCTGCGGTAGTCCGCCGCCCCGCGCAGCGGCCGGTCGATCAGTCGCCCGACCTTCACGTCGAGGGGCGCGATCGGCAAGTCCGTGGCGACCTCGCCCGCCGGCTTGCCATCGAGGAAGAGCCGCAGCGTCGTCCCGTCGAACGTGACACCCACGTGGCTCCACACACCCGGCGAGACGGCCTTCGTGGACGTGAGGATGTTGTGGTTGTAGCGCCCGACCAGCACCTGCCCGCGGCCTCCGTAACCGTCGAGGCTGACGATCAGGCCTCGTCCCGTGTCGGCCGCACCGAAGGAAAACGCGGTGCCGAAGTCGCCCGCAGCAAACCCCTTCGGCTTCATCCAGATGCCCGCGCTGAAGGGGGCGCCCGCCTTCGCGAGCAGGGCATCGGCACGGTCGCCGAGGTCGGCCCCGGTGGAGACTTCCGCGCCTCGCCAATGCCCGTCGGGGGCCAGGGCCGCGATCGCCTCGCCGGCGTTCGCATCGGCCGGCGACGCGGCCGCGAGCCGGGCCATGTCGGCCTCCGCGAGGGCCCGGCGGAAATAGGCAAAATGCTCGAACTCACCGCCAAACACTTGCTCCGGCGGCCGGGCCGGGGCGGTCTCGTGCGCCCGGGTCATCTCGCCCCGGCCGGAGATAATGTCGGTGGGCCACAGGTCGCTGCCGCCATCCGACGCCAGGAAGAAGCGGGTGGGATCGAGCGTCCTGAAGGTTTCGTACGCGCTATCGAAGTAGGCCTGCTTGGCCTTGGCATCCTCGGCATTGAGGAAGCCGCCCTCGTTCATGCAACTGAAGGCATACCAGCTCGGGCGGTTGCGGTGTTCCCGAATGAGCCGAGCGACCTGCTCCGTCAGGAGCCGCGACGTGGAGTCGCTCATGACGGTGACAAACCCCAGAAACCATTCGCCTTCGCTCTGCACCAGCATGCCGACCTCGTCGGCCGCCTCGAAAAACTCCCGCACCGGCGTGTGTGCGAGAAAGCGGACGCAGTTGAAGCCGAGGTCCTTCAGATGCCGCAGCCGTTCGATGTAAATCTGCTTGTCCGGCAGCGGCGTGCCGGTGACAGGCTCGATGCTGTCGTACCCCACGCCGCGCAGAAACTGCGGCTTCCCGTTGAGGAGAAACGCGCCGCCGTTGTTGGTCACGGCAAACTCGCGCATCCCGGTGCGGTCCACGACCGAGTCCAGTTCCTTCTTCTGTCGGTCGGTCAGCGTCACCCGCACCCGGTAGAGAAACGGATCGTCCGGCGTCCAGCAGCGCATGTCCGGCATGGCGATCGCCAGCCGCACGGGCTCGCTGCGGGTCGCGCCATCGGCCAGACGCACATCGGCCTCGCCGCTCCAGGCTTGCTCCGTTCCCGCCACGGGCGCGATCTCCACCCGGGCCCGCCCCGTCCATGCGGGCCCCGCCTTCGGCCGCTGAACCTCGAAGGAGACGTGGCCCGTGCGGCCCGCCGTGTCCGCCCGGATCGCCAACTCCTCCAGCGACGGGCTGGGCCGGGCCAGCAGTTCGACGCGGCCGATGATTCCACCCCACTTGGCAAAATACTGAATCATGCCCACGTAGCCATTCGCACTGGCGGGGTCCCCCAGGTTCAGGTTTTCCCGGGCGATTTTCTCCGTGCTGCCCGAGTCCACCTTCACCGCCACCGTGTTCTCTTGGCCGAAGCGGATCCGGTCGGTCACATCGAACTCGTAGGGACTGATGAAGGTCTCGATGCGGCCGACATGCCGGCCGTTGACGTAGGCCTCGCCATGGTTGCAGACCGATTGGAACCGCAGCCAGACGCGTCGCCCGGCCCAGTCCTTGGGCACGTCGAAGCTGCGGCGATACCACGCGACGCCCTGGTAGTTGTGGCGGATGAGCCGAATCTGCGGGCCGAACCCCTGTGCCTGCCAGTTCCCCGGCACCTTGATCACGTCCGGGAACTCCGCCCCCGGCTCGAACCACTTCCCAGCCTCGCCCTCCCGCTGCGGGTCGAGCCGGAACTGCCACTGGCCGTCGAGGCTCAGCCGCGGCCGCACGGCGGTTGCCGGATTCTCCGCCTGCGCGAGCATGGCGATGCAAAACACCGCGGCGATGCCGCAAAGAGCAGGAAGGCATCGGTGGTTGTGGTTTTTCATCCTCAGTCCCTTGGTCAGACCTCGTCGAGCGGGGCCGTGGCGTCGCCGAAGGAGCGCTCGCGCACGCCCATCTTCTCCATCAGCGAGAGGTAGAGCCGACACATCTGCCGGTCCGGCTTGCCGGCGTAGTCGACCACGCGACCGGTCTCCAATCTGCCGCCCGCCCGGCCGAGCACCACCGCCGGCAACTGGGAGTTGTCGTGGTTGCCGTGCATCATGCTCGAGCAGTAGAGGATCAGCGAGTTGTCGAGGGCCGTCCGCTCCCCCTCCTGGATCGCGTCGAGCCGGCGGGCGACGTGGGCCAGCTGCTCGGTGAAGAACTGATTCACCTTCAGCCAGTCGCGGCCGTCGGTGTGGGAGAGCAGGTGGTGGATCATGTGGTCGATCGCCTGCCCGGGCTGCTCCACCCGCTCGAGGTTCGGGAACCGCAGCGCGGAGTGGTCGTTGTTGAGCTTGAGCGTCACGATCCGCGTGGTGTCGGTCTGGAACGCGAGCACGAGGATGTCGCACATCAGCCGCATGTGCTCGGCGATGTCCTGCGGGAT